>NZ_JAHRYQ010000002.1:0-64741 GCF_020622065.1 Geothrix sp.
GGCTCCCCTCGGCACCTCGCAGCCTCAACTGCGCAGGACATTCAGACTATCACTGGTCGCCAATGACGCAAGAGAAAATTTCAGGTGACCTCCCGGAACCCCCAAGATCGGGCCATCTGACATGCCCGGCAAGGGCATGCCGAGCCCGGGAAGCGGCTCTGGCGGGGGGGCTTGGAAGCCCGGCGCGTCCTTGACGGTAGAATCCTCCCAAACGGGGAGAGCGCGTGATCCACATCATCGGGGCGGGCCTGGCTGGCTCGGAAGCCGCCTGGCAGTTGGCGTCGAGGGGCCACGAGGTCCTGATCTCCGAGATGAGGCCGCGGTGGACCACGCCTGCCCACACCACGGACCGCGCCGCGGAAATGGTCTGCTCCAACTCCTTCAAGAGCGACGATCCCGATTCGGCCACCGGGATCCTGAAGGCCGAGTTGCGGCGCATGGATTCGCTGATCCTGCGATGCGCCGAGGCCACCCGCGTCCCGGCAGGAAACAGCCTCGCGGTTGACCGGGAGGCCTTCTCCCAGATGGTCACCACCGAATTGAAAACGCATCCCCGCATCCACTGGGAGGAGGCCCAGGTCGACTGTCCGGATCTCACGGTGCCGACCATCCTGGCCACGGGTCCCCTCACTTCGGAACCCCTGGCCGCCTGGCTTGCCGGCCTCACCGGGAACGACAATCTCCATTTCTACGATGCGATCGCCCCCATCGTGGAACGGGACAGCATCGACATGGGCATCGCCTGGATGGCGGCGCGCTACGACAAGGGCGGCCCGGACTTCATCAACTGCCCCATGGACAAGGTGCAGTACGAACGGTTCCTGGATGCGCTGCTCGCCGCCGAGCGCGTTCCTCTCCACGAGGTGGACACGCCTTACTTCGAGGCCTGCCTGCCCATCGAGGTCATGGCGGACCGTGGCCGCGAAACCCTCCGCCACGGCCCTATGAAGCCTGTGGGATTAGACGATCCCCGCACCGGGCGCTGGCCGCATGCGGTCATCCAGCTTCGCCAGGACACCCTCGCCGGTGAACACTTCAACCTGGTCGGCTTTCAGACCCGCCTCAAATGGGGCGCCCAGAAAGAGGTCTTCCGCCTGATCCCGGGCCTCGAAGCGGCGGAATTCGTCCGCTTTGGAAGCATCCACCGGAACACCTACATCCAGGCCCCACGGATGCTCGATGCGACACTTGCTGTCAAATCCATCGCGAACCTGTGGATCGCCGGCCAACTCTCAGGTGTGGAAGGCTATCTGGAATCCGCCGCCGGCGGCCTAGCAGCCGCCTTTGCCGTGGATCGCGCCGCTCAGGGCCAATTCACCCAACCCTTTCCGCAGGAGACGGTGCTGGGCAGCCTGCTCCACTACCTAGCCCACGCCTCCAGCAAGGACTTCGGCCCGACCAATGCCATGCTCGGCCTGCTGCCGCCTCTTCCCGAGGGCCTGCTCGACTTGCGGGGACTCAAGCGCGCGGGGGGAACCCGGGCGGTGAAATCCGCCAAGGGAAAGGCCCATCGTGAGCGGGCCCTGCTGGCGCTCGACCAGCACCTTCAAGCCCTTGGAGGCGCGCGATGACCAGCCCCAAACTTCTCCTCGGCATTGCAGCGCTTGGCCTGTGCCTTGGCATCGGGTCATTCTGGCTGACCCGCCGCACACCTGGCGCCCCGCCCCAGGATGAGATCCAGACCCTGTTCCGGACGGAGGCCTCAGGCGCCGGTACCCTCGTGGCGTTGCAACCGCCGCCGGTGCCCCTCAGGACAGTCCGCTGGGTCGGCCCTCTCCCGGGAGGTGCCGCGGTGGCGCAAGTCCTGACCCAGACGGGACAGCAGCGGGTCGTGCTCTTCCAGAATGGGCAGCTGGGTCCCACCCTCTCCCTGCCCTGCCCGCCGGGCGTATCGGCGAGCTTCTTCCAATTCGCCGATCTGGTGGATGCGATCGTGGCTCCTGGCGAGGCGATGACGCTGCTGTACCGCAGCGCCAATGCGGCTGAGCCGGCCCTGATTCTCGCTTGGGATCTGCGTTCCGATCAGATGAAGTGGGCTCATCGGGCCAAGGGCGCCCATCTCGCTCTCTCCCCGGATCGGCGCAGCGTCTTCCTCTATGGTGAAGGCAGCGTCAGCATCCTTGATCTGGCCAGCGCGGCCCGCACTTCCATCCTTCAGGTGGAGATCCCCCAGGAGGTCGGAGAGATCTCCAGTTTGCTCCCCACAGGACCCAGGTCCTTCCTCGCGGCTCATGGGGCGGGCCTGTCGGCCTGGCACCAGGGAAGCTGGGCCCACACCAAGGCCCCGATGCCTTCACCCCTGGGGTTCAGCCGAGGCCTCGGTGCCCTTGCGGGATCAGCCAAGACCGCCTGGTGGCAGCCGGAACCCGGTCTGCTGATACCCCTCGACCCCAAGGGCCTCCCGGGAGAATCCAGAAACCTGAAGGTTCTGCTTCCCGAGGCCGCGGCCCTGGACGCGGACCTGCTCCGGCTCCTGGGCGCCGACGCCTCGGGTGCGCTCTGGTTCGGGCTGGCGCGGCCCACCCTGCCTTCGGCCCCCGCCCCCGTCCAAGAGGCGGCCCAGGCGCCCGCTGGAGAACCCAGCCCCCTTGCGGAGCCATCGCCTTCCCTGCCCGGGGCCCAGGCCCCCGTCCCATCCCGCGACCCATGGGAGGCGCATCTGAAACAGGGGCTGGATCGCGTCTACCGGTGGAAGCCCGGCGAGGAAACCATGGCCGTCCTTACCTGGGCCGAAGCCTGGAAGAACCTGGCGCCCCCCGCTGGCTTCGTGCCGCCGACGGGCGACGCAGGCTTGCGGCCGGAGGCGGGTGCCCTGACCTTCGGCGCTCCGGAGCGGCTGTGGTGGCTGCCGTTGCCGGCCCTTCAGCCCAGGTAATCGAAGAGGTTGGTCTTGTTGATTTTCGCCAGGGCGCTCAGGGTGGCAGTCTGGATCGTCTGATCAGAGCTGAGTTCCGTGGCCGACTGGACATAGTCGGTGCCTTCCTGGGTGTCCTGGAGCCCCTGGAGGGTGAGGTTGAAGCCCGAGAGGGTGTCCTTCAGGTCCAGCAGGCCGGCCTGCCGCCCCCCCAGGTCGTCCTGGATCTGGTTCAGGTTGTCGAAGATGCCCTTCAAGTCGGTCATGGCCGTCTGGATGCCCGTCGTGCTGTTGGCCAGCAGGGCATCGTGGAGCTGCGTCACGACCGTGAAGAGATCCGTGCTGCTGCCGACGCCGCCGCTACCGAAGAAGACCTTGTCTCCAGGCAGATTCGTCGTGACGGCCGTGTTGCTCGTCACATCGAGATTGATGTCCCCCGAGTCGCCCGAATAGGTGATCGCGCCGTTGCCGGGCCCGTAAGGAGGGGTGTTGGGCGGCACTGGAACCGCGAACGGAAGCGTCTGTGTCTGGGTGCCGGCAAAGAGGTACTTGCCCTGATCCTTCGTATTCGCCAGGGCCAGCAGGTTGCTCCGGATCGAGTCCACCTCCTGGGCCAAGGCCGCCCGGCCGGCGGCGCCGTTCGTCGAGTTCGCGGCCTGCTGGGCCAGTTCCCGGAGGCGGGTGACCGAGTTGAGTGAGCCCGTCACCACATCTTCGGAAGACATCAGGAAGGACAGCGCCGAGTCCGCCTGCTTGATGAACTGGGCATTGGCCTGGATGGAGTTCTGAAAATCAAGCACCAGCGCGGCCGCGGCGGGGTCATCCCCGGGGCGGGTGATGCGCTTCCCGGAAGCCAGGCGGGTGGTGTTCAGCGCGAGCCTTTCCTTGGTCCTCTCGAGATCGAGGAGCGTCTGGCGCTGCTGGGTGGTGCTGGGCGTTCGGAAGGACATGGGTCACCTGCTCTCAATGCTTATCGGCACTTATCGGCCGAACTGGTTCACCAGCTGATCCGTGAGTTGGTTGATCACGCTGAGGAAACGCGCAGATGCCTGATAGCCCCGCTGGAAGGTCATCATGTTCGCGGCTTCCTCATCCAGGTCCACGCCCGAAATGCGGTCCCGCTGGGTCTGGAGGGCCGACACCAGGTTCTGCTGAGTGTCGCTCTGGGCCTTCCAGTTCTGGGCCTGGGTACCGACATCGCTGATGAGCCGACCCGCCGCGGTGCTGTATCCCGTGTCACCCACGCCATTGTGGTCCGTATCCACCGTCGTTCCGGAGAACTGGAGGTTTGCCATGGCCTTGGCATTGTCATTGTTGCCCTTGGCTCCAGCCACTCCAGCGGCGGCAATCAAGTAGGGGTCCTTCACGATGGCCGAGGAGACCGAGAGCGCGTTCACCATGCCCTTGTACGAGCTGGCCACCGTGATGCCTCCCGGGAGCCCCCCATTGGTGGCGTCCCCGAGGAAGAAGTAGTTGTCGTAGGGGGGCGGGCCCGCGTTGGCTGTGGTGACGCCATCGGCCGCGTACCCGGTCTTGTGGAGTGCGTTCACCTGCCCCGCCACGCCGGCGGCGATCTGATCCAGCTGCAGCTGGAACCCCACCAGGATGTTGTCACGAAGGTCCAGCTTGGCGCCGAGCTGCCCGTCCTTGATGCCCTTGGTGACATCCACGGGGGCCCCACCCATCTCCGACAGCACGCTGGAATAGCCGTCCTGGGCGCTTCCGGCCTGGACTCGAAGCTTGTAGGCGTTGCTTCCGCTGACGAGCACGGCGGCACCCGAATCCAGGCTGATCTGGTACTCCCCCTTGGAGCCCTCGAACACATTGATGCCCACCAGCCCCGCGAGCTTGTCTGTCAGGGCCTTCCGCTGGTCGCGGGCGTCGTTGTCCAGGCCCTGGCCGGATTCGGTGGTGATCTGCTGGTTCAGCCGGGCGATCTGATCCGTCAGCACATTCACTTCGTTCGTGATGCTGCCCACGGCCAGATCGGCGCTGCTCCTCTGATCCGCCAGGAGGCGGTAGCGGCTCTGGAGCGCCGTGATCATGGACTGGGCCTTGCCAACCACATTGGTACGCAGGGCCCCGTCTTCGGGCCGCGCCGACAGTTCCTGAAAACCTTGGAAGAAGGCCTGGATCTGAGCGGCGATGCCGGTGCTTCCCGAATCGCCCAGACTCGCCGAAATGGCGTCCACGCCGGAGTAGCGCTCCGTGGCGCCCGTCTGGCGGGCCGTCTCGCGGTAGATCTGGAGATCCAGGAACCGGTCGCGGATGCCCTGCACCGTATTCAGGGTCACGCCCGTCCCGAAATAGACCTGGCCTTCGATCAGCGACTGGTTCGAAGTCAGGTCGGCCCGCTGCCGGGTATAGCCGGGCGTGTTCACATTCGCGATGTTGTGGCCCACCACATTGAGGGCCGACTGCTGGGCCTGGAGGCCCGTAAGCCCGAGGTAGAGACTGGCATTGAGTCCGGGCATGGGAGTCTCCTAGGCCTTTTCGTACAGGCGGGGAGCCAGGCCAGAGGCGTCGGCAGGAATGCCATTCCGGCCATAACCGGGATTCCCCGACAAGCCGATGAGCGTCGCCCGAAGGGGCGACTGCAGCCCCGCCAGGAGGGTCTGGATGGAGGTGAGACGGCGCTTCAGAGCCAGGGCGCCAGCCTGATCCTCCGGCCAACCCACCAGTTCGGACCAGCGGATCTTGGTCAGAAGGGTGGCCGGATCCTCCCCTGCAACGAGTCTGGACTCGAGCGCATCCAGGAGTTCGGGCACGGCATGCAGCATGGAAGGCCTCCTCATGGGTCTTCCGGCAAGCCTCAGGCCAACAGGTCCAGGTGCGGGTCGGCACCCTCTGCCGGGCTTTCTTCGGCTTCTTCGTCAGAGGCACCAGTGCCCTCGCCCTGGTTGCCCCGCTGCCCCTGGCGCTCCGAGAGCCGCAGCTCATCGGATTCGGCGACCTCCGGCACTTCCGCCATGGCCTCAGCCAGCTTCGCATCGAAGGCCTGCCGCCGGGCCTGCTCCCGCTGCACCTGCGCCCCGCCGTCCATGGCCAGCCGAACCGTCTCGATGGCGGCGGTCTGCAGAATTTGGCGCTGTCCCAGGGGGCTGATCATGTCCTCACGACGGGGACCTCGGGGCTAGGAACGATGTCCCTTCGCCAGATGCTCACGAATGAGCCCCTCGGCCACGGCCTCTCCATCGGGGTGGTAGGCATCCGCATCAAGTTGATTTTTAAGGGCTTCCACCTTTTCAGCCCGAATATCCGGGGTCACCGCCAGAACCTCCTGGGCCACGGCCATAAGCTGGGCCGAAGAGGAGACCTGGACGGCGTCTGAAGCAGGCGCCGGTGCGACGGCCGCAGCCGAGGGCGTGGCGGATCCCTTGGACCCGGACACGCTCTGGGAGCCACTGACGCCACCCGGTTTGCCACTGATGCGCATATTCACCTCGACAAGGCTCCTATCGGCAGTTTGCCGGAATCCCTCAACTCGTCGGGTGTCGTGATTTTTTTGTCGGTTTTTTCGTGCTGGTTCCAGCTTTCCTTCAGGCGATCCGCGAGGCCCCATCCATGGCCGGTGGAGACGGCCTGGTCCACCACGGCCTGGTCCATCAGGTACTCGTAGGTCGAGCGCGACTGGCCGGAATCCCCCAGCAATCCCGAGGGTTCCACGGTCTTGCGCATGGTCTGGAAGAGGAGGCCCATGAGCAGGCCCTCGAACTGCCGTGCCGCCTTGTCGGTCTTTTCCGCCGGACCGGGCAGGGCCTTCATCCCCTGGGCCTGGGTCAGGGGATCGGCGGTGGGCAGCGCGCCAAGGCCGATCACAGCACCCTCAGTTCAGCCTGGAGGGCTCCGGCTTCCTTGATGGCCTGGAGGATGGCCACCATGTCCCGGGGGCTGACGCCCATGCTGTTGAGCATTTCCGCGAGCTTACCCACGCTCACGCCGGGTTCGACATTGAGCGTCTTGGGCTTTTCCTCCACGGCGGCAACATCCTTCTTGGTCGCGGTGACGGTCTTGCCCTGGCTGAAGGGCGCGGGCTGGCTCACCAGCGGCGTGGAACTGACCATGATGCTGAGACCGCCCTGCACGATGCTCACGGCGCCGATGCGGACTTCGGATCCCAGGATGACGGTCCCCGTGCGCTCGTTCACCACGACCCGGGCCCGGGGCTGCAGCTGCACACTCAGGTTCTCCAGCCGGGCCACGAGCTCGACGGCCCGACCCTGGTACTCCTTCGGAATCTGCACATCCACCGTGCGGGCATCCAGGGGCTGGGCCACCTTCTCGCCAAGCTCTTCGTTGATGCTGTGCACCACCCGGATGGCCGTCGTGAAGTCCTCTTCCATCAGGCTGTACCGCAGGGAGTTCCGGGCATTGAAGTTCCCGCCCACCTCGCGCTCGATGAGGGCGCCTTCCGGCACCCGGCCCACCGTCGGATGGTTCTTCGTGACTGAGGCGCCCCCGGCCGCGGCGCTGAATCCGCCCACCAGCAAGGGGCCCTGGGCCACCGCGTAGGTCTGGCTGTCCGGGCCCTGCAGGGCCGTCATCAGCAGAATGCCGCCGGCCAGGGACTTCGCGTCGCCGGTGCTGGACACGGTCACATCGATGCGGGAGCCCGTCCGGGCGAAGGGGGGCAACTCCGCCGTCACCATGACTGCCGCGATGTTCTTCACCTTCACCGTCGTCGGATTGACTGTCAACCCTTGACGGGACAGGAGGTTGGTCAGCGATTGCACGGTGAACTTCGTCTGGTCCTTGTCACCGGTTCCGTCCAGGCCCACCACCACGCCGTAGCCCAGCAGCTGGTTGCCGCGGACGCCCTGGAGCCGGGCCACATCCCGGAGGCGGGATTCGATCTTCTTTTCAGGCTTGACCGCATCCGCTCCGAAGAGCGTGAGGGCCGCGAGGAACAGGGCTGCGATGCGCATGGAAGCCTCCTAGAAGGGCCAGATGTAGGCCAGCAGCCGGCTGATGTAGCCCGGCTTGAGGGTCTCGTCCACCACGCCCTGGCCACCGTAGCCGATGCGCAGTTCCGCCACCTGGCCGGAGGCGATGCTGTTGTCCTTGTCGAGCCGGTTCGGATCGATCATGCCCGCCACATAGAGACGCTGCGTCTCGTTGTTGAGCTGGATGTCGCGGTAGCCTTCGACGATCAGGTTCCCGTTACCGATGACCTTGACCACCCGGGCGGTGACGACCGTGGTGAAGGTCGCGCTGCGCCCCGTGGTCCCGGTGCCGGCGAACTTGTTGGTGTTGGCGGTCGTCTTGTCGGAGGTGCTGCTGCCGATGCCGAATCCCGAGAGCGCACCGAACAGGTTGGGGCTGCTCAGCTTATTGCTACCATCCCGCTTGGTCGTCACATCGGCCTTGCTGATGGCATTGGTGCTTTCCGTGATGCGCAGGGTCACCAGGTCGTTCACCCGGAAGGCCCGGAGGTCGGCCACGAAGGGCCGGTCCCGCCAGAGGCTGCCCTCACTCAGGGGCTGGGCGGCCGGGGCCTCCTCCACCAGGGGAATGGCCGGCTTCTTCACCAGGTTGGGGTCGTGGCGACGGGGAATGGAGCAACCGATCCCGACCAGCACCAGGGCAATAGGCAGCATTTTCCGCATCACAGGCCTCCACGCCTAGACAGGGCGAGGAGGATGCCAAAAGGCTCAGGCCAGCGTCACCAGTACCCGGTCGTAGCCTGCAAAATCCTGATGGACCATGGCTTTACTCCAGCCAGCCCCCAAAGCCCGGCGGCATAACTCGCCCCCCTGCCCAGCGCCGATCTCCAGGAGGCAGGCCGGGGCTTGCCGCTTTCGGGCCTGGATCAGCAGCTCGGCGGAAAGGGCCAGGCCCCGATCCGGGGCGAACAGGGCTGAGGCCGGTTCGAACCCCAGCTCCCGCTGAAGACTCGGCTGGTCGGCCGGATCCACATAGGGCAGATTGGCCACCACCAGGCCGAGGGGCTCTGGCACCGGGTCCAGCAGGCTGCCTTCGAAAAAGGCCACCGGGGCCTTCAGGGCCTCGGCATTCGCGCGGGCCACCGCCAGGGCGCCGGGGCTCAGATCCGTGGCGGCCACCTGCCAGGCCGTTTCCAGGGCCAGGCTCACGGCGATGATGCCACTTCCCGTCCCCACATCCACGCAACGCTCGATCTGCAGGCGCTGGCCTACATCCAGGGCCGCCTCCACCAGCAGCTCCGTTTCCGGGCGGGGAATCAAGGTATCGCGGGTGACCTTGAACCGGCGATCCCGGAAGAGACTCCACCCCAGAAGGTAGGCCCAGGGCTCCCCGGCCCGGCGGCGGCGGACCCAGTCACTGACCTGTCGGCGCACCTGGGCCGGGGCCGGTTCCATTCCGTGGATGGCCAACCAGCTGCGCGAGAGGCCGAGCCCCTCCTCGAACCAGCGGATGCTCTCCGCGTGGGCTTCGGACAGGTCGAGGAATTCGGCGAGGGCCGCGCTCAAGTCGAGGCGGAGCTGTCGGTAGGTCTGGACCATCCCTCCAGCCTATCGCGGGAGAGAGCCTCCAGAACCTCTGGATTTCAGGCCATCAAGGCCTTGGCGCGCTCCTGGCTCTGCTGGGCCACGATCTCGTGGAGGCTGCCGCCGTGGCTGTCCATGGTGACCACCAGGGGGAAGTCCTCCACCTCGATGATCCAGAACGCCTCAGGGCTGCCGAACTCCTCGAGCATCTTCACATCCACCACGCGCTTGCAGCGCTCGGCCAGCAGGCTGCCCGCCCCACCGGTGGCGTGAAGGTAGACGGCGCCGGTCTTCTGGAGGCCCTCGCTGGTCTTCTTGCCCATGCCGCCCTTGCCAATGACGCCGCGCACCTTGTAGGTCTCGATGACATCGGCCTGGTAGGGCTCCTCCCGGATGGAGGTGGTCGGACCCGCCGCCACGAAGCTGTAGTGGCCGTCCTCGTGCTTCTTCACGACGGGGCCGCAGTGGTAGATGACCATGTTCTCGAGGATGGGCTTCAGCCACTCGGGCTTCTGCTCTTTCATGTACTTGTGGCCCATGTCGCGGCTGAGGACGACGCGCCCGTTGAGCAGCACCTCGTCGCCCACCTTGAGCTGGCGGATCTGGTCTTCAGTGATGGGAGTGGTGAGACGGATCATGGACATGCTCCTGGGATCAGTCGAAGGACACTTCGCCGTTGGTCCGGAGCGTCATCGCACCCCGGCGGCTGCTCCAGCACATGTAGCTGATGCTCACATAGAAGCTGGCAGGGTGGCGGTACATCTCCTCCGCCATTACGCCCAGCACGGTCGTGTTGCCGCCGTAGCCCATGGGGCCGATGCCCAGGGTGTTGAGGTCATTGGTGACCTCCTTCTCGAAGGCGTCCATCTTCGGATCGGGGTTGGCGGTGCCGAGCTTGCGGAGGATCAACTCCTTGCTCTTCTCGTAACTGGAGACCCGATCCCCGCCGATGGCCACGCCGAGGATGCCCGGGCTGCAGCCCTGCCCCTGGGCCTTCACCACGGCGTCAATGATGCACTTGCGCACGCCCTTGATGTCGCGCCCGGCACCCAGGGCGGCATCCGGCAGGCGATACTGGGCGCCGACATTCTCGCAGCCGCCGCCCTTCTGCATGACGGCGATCTCGACTTCCGGCTTGTCCCACTCCTCGAAGTGGACGGCCGGGTGGCCTTCATGGAAAGGGTCCATGTTGTTGCCGGTGTTCTTGCCGCTGAGGGCCTCCACGCAGTTGGGGCGCAGCCAGGACCGCTTGGTGGCCTCGGCCACGGCCGCCCGGACCTGCTGCTTGGCGGCACGCTGACTCAGGCCGAAGGGGTGGCGCACCCAGACGATGATGGTGCCCGTGTCCTGGCAGAGGGGGGTGACATGGCCATCGGCCAGGATGATATTCCGCACCATGTCGTTGAGCGTATTGAACGCGCGGCTGCCTTCCTCCTCGGCGTCCCGGCCCTTCACCAGGGCGTCGATCACATCCTGCGGCAATCGGCTGGTGGACCGCCGGAGCAGTTCCAGCATGGGCAGCGTGAGATCCAGGGTTTTCAGGTCCGAGAGGTCGGCCTTCCACCCGGCGGGCAGGACTGACTTGGATTCCACCACTTCAGCTGAGGTGAGCGTGGGGATGACGCATTCGGACATGGGCCCTCCGGGATTCAGCCCCCATGATCCGCCCGCCGAAGCTCATGCTCAAGTGATCAATGTCCGGTTCCCCCGGGAATTCAGCGGCTCCAGGCCCGGCACAGGGTCAGGGTGAGATCCAACAGGGGTGCCTCGCTCCGGGAAAGGGCCATGCCTTTGAGATCCCGTTCGCACTGGTTCAATCGACCCAGCAGCGCCTTCAGCCCCCGGGGCTTGAGCTTGGCCAGGGCATTCCGATAGCCCTCCAGCAGGAAGGCCTGCTTGGGAGACAAGCCGAGGGCGCCCAGCACCTCGCCTCCCTTCAATCCGGCCGCGTCGGCCTCCGCCAACTTCAGCAGCCGGTCGACCTCGCGCCGGGCCTGACCCAGCAGCATCAGAGGCTCGTCGCCATCCTCCATGGCCATCCGCAGGGCCTTCAGCGCCCCCGCGGCATCCCCCTTCTGCCAGGCCCCGGACCAGGCGAAGGCCTTCTGCTCAGCCAGGCGGAAGGTGACCTGATCGACCATCGCCTCGGTGACGCGCCGATCGTCGGCCAGCAGATCCAGCACCTCCAGCGCCCGCTTGATGAGCCCGGGGTTCCCGCCCTGGCGCTGGGCCAGCAGGCTGCCCGCGGCCCCTTGGAGCGACAGCCCCAGCTTCCGGGCCTCGGCCTCGATGAAACCCGGAATCTCCGCAGGCTCGATGACGCCCACCTTCAGGATGCGCCCGGACTTGGCCCAGTCGGTCCAGGGCTTGGCGCCCAAGGCCTTGCCCGGTGCCGCGGACAGGGTATTCCAGGCCACCAGCAGCAGTTTGACTCCCTGGGGCGGCTTCTCCAGCAAGCCCTTGACCGCGGCCGGCAGTTCCTTGGCGCGCAGGAACAGGTTGTCCGCTGCGGGCACCAGCACCGTGCGGGCCTCCGCCCCCAGGGGCGTGGCCTCCTGGAGCGCCGCAACGACCTCGGGCCAGGGGCAGCCTTCGCCGCAAACCGTCAGCGAAAAATCCGCCCATTCAGGGTCCACATGCTTCTGCTTCCACGCCTCCACAGCCTTCCGGCGACCATCGCCATCCTCGCCGTGGACCAGGGCGAAGGACTGGTCCAGCCAAGCCGTGGCCATCAGTCCGTGCCTTCCAGCAGCTGAGTGAGAAAGCTCTCCGCGAAATCGTCGGCGAGGCTCTCAAGCACTTGAAGCTCGCGGCTGTCGAAGCTCGCGAAGTTCTGATCCACCCGGTACTGGTTGGAGAAGGTCAACCCCCGGCGGGACAGCACCACCGCGCCCGTCTGGCCATCCAGCAGCTCCACGCTGGCCACCACGGCCACTTCCACGCGAGAGGCCGAGCCGGCGCTGGCCTTGGCCCGGTCGTTGCCCAAGGTGAGGCCGATGGGACGCGACTTGTACTCCTCGAGCGTGCCTTGCAGCACCCAGCGAGAAGGTTCTCCCTGCGCCACCAGGCGCCAGGGGCTGGCCGCCACGATGCGGTTCTCCAGGGCCTTGGTGAAGCGGTCCTCCAACCCCAATCTCGGCGTCAGGTTGCGGAACCGGGCCAACCGGATGGTTTCCCCCTGCTTCGCCCAGGCCACGGATCGCTGCTGGCGGTCCAGACGGTGATACCCGCAGCCCGAGAGGGCCGCAAGAAAGAGCGGGAGAACGGCGAGGCGGAGTGATGAGCGCACGGAGATCCTACGGGTGGTAGACGCCCACATACGGAAGGTTGCGGAGTTTTCCGTCGAAGTCGAGGCCGTAACCCACGACGAAGTGATCCTCGATGGTGAAGCCGACATAGTCCACGGGCACTTCGATCTTGCGGCGGCTGGGCTTGTCCAGGAGGGTGCAGATCTTCAGGCTCTGGGGCTCCCGGTCCTTGAGCAGGTTCCGGACCTTGAAGAGGGTCAGGCCCGTGTCCACGATGTCCTCCACCACCAGGGCGTGACGCCCCTGGATGGAGCGGTCCAGGTCCTTGAGGATGTGGACCTCGCCCGTGCTTTCGGTGCCGCCGCCGTAGCTGGCCACCTGCATGAAGCTCACATCGAAATCGAAATCCATGGACCGCACCAGGTCGGCGAAGAAGGGGAACACGCCGTTGAGGAGGCCCACCACGACCAGATCCTGGCCGGCGTAATCCCGGGTCAGCTGGGCGCCCATTTCCTGGACCCGGGTCCGGATCTGGGCTTCCGTGAGCAGCGGGGTGATGCGGTCGCGCATGGAGACTCCTTGGAACTGAAGATTGAAGATCGAAGACTTAGACCATTTCCATTCAACCCCAGAAGGGCTTCCCGGGTCCATCGGGTGACGGCGGATCTCCATCAGTCCCCTGCCGTCGAGGTCTAAGATGATGGTGGAAGCCACTTTGAACGAGCCCCTGCTGCCCCCTTCGGTCGTCCCGACCGCCGATCGGCTCCCCGATCCGGGCTCGCCGTACCATGCCCCGGAGGTTCTCAGTTGGGTCGAGGCTGCCCAGGGTGGCGACCAGACAGCCTTCGCAGCCCTGGTGCGCTTGTTTTCGCGGGATGTCTACGGCAAGGCCTTTTCCATCCTGAAGAACCACCAGGATGCGGATGATGTGGTGCAGGAGACCTTCATCCGGGTCTTCCGGTCGCTGCCGGGCTTCCGCTTCGAGTCTTCCTTCCGCACCTGGCTCATCACCATCGCCACCCGGCAGGCTCTCAACTTCCGCGAACGGGTCGCCCGGGATCACGAAAGCCTTGAAGGCCCTGACGGCACCCTGGAGCATCCCGCCCTCCGAGTGGAGGAGACCCAGGTGGCGGCCCTCCTGGACCAGGAGGCGAGACGCCTGCTGCACGAGGCCCTCCCCAAGCTGCCCCGGCGCCAGAAGGAGGCCCTGACCCTGAAGCTGCAACACGACTGGAAGTACGAGCAGATCGCGCAGCAGATGGGCACCTCCGTGGGCAGCGTGAAGGCCCACATCTTCCACGCCATCCAGAACCTCACCCGTCATGTCAAAGGAGGCCGCGCATGAATCTCGAGTTCCTCCCGCCCCCAGAAGCCTGTGCCACCGCGCTTGCCGCAGTCCAGGCCGATCCTCTGGAACCCGGTGCCGAAGCGGAAGCGCACTTGAAGGTTTGCCGTGCCTGCGCCGAGACCCGGGTCTTCTACCTCGCCCAGGAGGAGAGCCCGGAGGTCCTGGTGCCTGCAGGCTACTTCAGCCAACTGCCCGACCGGATCCTCCGCAAGCTTCCCGCCCGGACCGCCCTGCATCGCCGCATGGGCCCCCTGGCCTGGGCCACCGCCGCCGGCGTGCTGATGGCCGTGGGTGCCGGCGCCTTCCTGGCCGGGCGCGCGAACCGCACGCCCTATGTCGAGGCCACCCTGCCCCGCCCGGCGGAAACCCTTGAGATCCCGGTTCCCGACACGCCCTTCCACGACCGCGAGGAAGAGGCCGCCCAGGTTCAGGCCCTCAGCCCCGATGAAATGAAAGCGCTCCTCAAGCGCCTCGACCCGCCCGCTCCGACCTCCCCGAGGTGACCATGTTCCGCCCCCTCCTGATCTCCTTGCTGCTGCTGGCCCCGCTCCCGGTCTGGTCGCAGGCCTCCGCCGCGTCCCAGGCCGAAGAGGAGCAGCCCCTGGCCCGCTTCCGCATGGAACAGCTCCAGCAGAAGGTGGGCCTGCCCGAGGAACAGGCGCGGACCGTGGTGGATCGCTGGATGCGCTACGACCGGGAGCAGTTCGACCGGGCTCGGCAGATCCAGGCGCTCCGCCGCCGCTTCAACGACATCCTGATCAGCCCCGGCTCCGAGGAGGAGAAAAACGCCAAGGTCCGCCCCCTCCTGGAGCAGTTCATGGACCTGCGCCGCCAGCAGGCGGACCTGAAGTTCCGCTTCGAAGACGACATCCGGGCCAAGCTCAGCCCTGCTCAGCAGGTGCGGCTGGTGCTCCATGTGGAGGAGATGCAGCGGCGAATGGTGGAGGCCCTGCGGCAGGGCTTCCCCGACCGGCCCGGCGCCCTGCGTCCGGGTGGGGGAGGACGCCGGGGCCTTCGGTAGCGCCGGATTTCATCAGAGGACTGGCGCCTCGATGATCACCGGGATCACCAGCGGCCGGGTCTGGGTGGTCTTGCGGATGATGCGCCGCAGGGCCAGACGGAGCGTGTCGCGCAGGGCCTCGCCATCCTTCCGCACCGCGGGCGGAGCTTCGTCGTAGGCTTTGCGGGCCACGCCCGCCAACAGCTCCGCGTAGGCCTCGTCGTCCGATAGCATCACGAAGCCCCGGCTCAGAATCGTGGGATCCGCCGCCAAGTCTCCCGTCTGTGGATCCACCAGCAGCGTCACGAAGACCACCCCATCTTCCTGGAGGATGAGGCGATCCTTCACCACACGGGCATCCACCATGTGCTCCACACCCTGATCCACGAAGCACTTGCCCACCGGCACCGCCCCCGGCATGTCCATCTCTCCATCGTCAAAGAGACGCAGGCAGAGGCCACCATCCAGCAGGGAGATGCGCTCGGCCGGCCAGCCCAGGTCCGCGGCCAGCTTCCCGTGGGCGCGCAGGTTCCGGTAGGTTCCATGCACGGGCACCATCTGATCCGGCCGCACGGCCCGGATCAGATCGGCCAGTTCCTCGCGGCTGCCGTGGCCCGAAGCATGGACAGGGCCAAGACCTTCCAGGGAGGTCTCTGCACCGAGCCGCTCCGCCGTGTCCAACATGCGCGAAATGGCCACTTCATTGCCGGGGATGGCCCGGGCGCTCACCACCAGCCGGTCGCCGGGTTGGATGGGCAGCCCCTTCACCTCCCGCCGGAGCAGCCGCGCCAGCCCGCTCATGGGCTCACCCTGGCTGCCGGTGCAGAGCACGAGCAGCTCATCAGGGTCATAGAGCTGGGCATCCTTGGCATCGATCAGGATGTCGTCCGGCAGGGACAACCGCTTGAGGGACCGGGCCAGGGCGAGGTTGCGATCCAGGCTGCGCCCCAGCAGCACCACCCGCCGCCGGAACTCGTAGGCGAGGTCCACCAGCGTTTGAAGCCGGTGGATGTTTGAGCTGAAGGTGGTGACGAAGAGGCGTCCCTTCGTCTGCTCGAAGGCGGCCTCCAGGCCTTCGCGGCACACCGATTCCGAGGGCGAGCGGCCCGGCCGGCCGATGTTGGTGGAATCCGCCATGAGCAGCCGCACGCCGGCATCTCCCAGGGCCGTGAGGCGCTCCATGCCCGTGAGTCGGCCGTCCAGCGGCTCGGGATCGATCTTGAAATCGCCCGAATGCACCAGCACCCCCTGGGGCGTGTGCAGGACCAGGGCGCAGGCGTCGGGGAGGCTGTGGGTGACGGGGATCCACTCCGCCTCGATCTCACCGTCCCCGACCTTCACGCGGCCATAGTCGCGCACCGGGTGGAGCAGGCCCACATCCAGGCCGTGCTCGCGGAGCTTGCCCTCTACCAGCCCCAGGGTGAAGGCCGTCCCGTACACGGGCACCGGCCAGCGCCGGAGGAAGTAGGGCAGCGCGCCGATGTGATCCTCGTGGCCGTGGGTCAACAGCACGGCTTGGAGCTGCTCCGCGAAGGGCTCGAGATAGGCGAAGTCCGGCACGATGGAATCGATGCCCGGCTGGTCGTCCGAAGGGAACAGCTGGCCGCAGTCCACCAGGAAGAGGCTGCGGGCACTGTGCACCACCAGCGCGTTCATGCCGAACTCGCCGAGCCCGCCAATGGGGATCAGCCGCAGTTCTCCGACGGCAGGGGCCTCGGTCCAGGATTCAAATTCGGGTGCGGCGGGGATCACGATGGGAACACCTCGGGATGATGGGCCAACAAGTGGCGGGTGGCGGCGAGCCAGGCCGGCGGCGCCAGCACTTCAGCTCGCAGCGTCGAGTCCAAGCCGGCGCGGGTCAGGGCTTCCGCCGGAAGGGTGCCCTGCCAGTTGTTCGCCAGGGTCTTGCGGCGGTGGGCGAAGGACCGGTGCAGCACGGTGAGCAGGGCCTTCCGTTCCCCGAGGCTGGGCGCGTCTCCGCGGGGCTCGAAGAGCACCACGGCGGATTCCACCTTGGGCGCGGGCCGGAAGGAACCCGGCCCCAGCTTCACCAGCCGGGTCAGGCGTGCGCAGAGCTGGGCCAGCACCGACAGGGGCCCGTAGGCCTTGGTAGCGGGCACGCCCATGAGCTTCTGGGCCACCTCCAGCTGGAACATCAGCGCCATGCGGTCCCAGGGAATGCCTTCGGTGAGCAGCCTGGCGAGGATGGGCGTCGCCGCGTTGTAGGGCAGGTTGCCCACCACCGACCAGGTCTCGCCTTCGGGCAGGGGCATCCGCACCGCGTCGCCCTCCAGCAGGTGGAAGTGGGGCATCACTGCAAAGCGGTCGCGCAGCAGGGCGATGGCCTCGGGGTCCAGATCCACCGCCCACAGCGGCCGACCGTCGGCCAGCAGCCGCTCGGTCAGGACCCCAGGCCCGGGGCCGATTTCCAGTAGCCGAGGGGCCGGGCTCGTCAGCGCCGCATCGACGATGGTGCGAATGGCCCCCTCGTTCACCAGGAAGTTCTGGCCGAAGGCCTTTTTGGGGCGAAGGCGGGCAATAGTTGAAGGATCCGACACACCCCAGCGTACCACCTCGGCCCCTCCTCCACGAAAAGGGGCCCTCACGGGCCCCTTTCGATGCTACCGGATGATGCGCCAAGCCCGTGGCCTGGGAAGAAGCGGGTTCGGGGGAGGCGGAATGACCGTGGGAGCGACCGTTCCGACGCCTGTGCCAGCGTTCTGGACCTCTCCGACCTGGATCACGGCCCGCATGCCCGCCGTGGCCAATTCGCTAGGGATGTCGTTGTAGCTGACATAGTAGCCGTTGCATCCAGTCGTCGTCGTCGTACCTCCACCGAAAACCGGGTTCATGACATCGCAAAGGCTGTAGGTGTAAGTGGTCCCTCCCGCACCCGAACAGACTCCGGCGGTGGTCAAAGGTGCGAATTTGGAGAAGAACAATCCTGAATTGAGCACGAGGGGAGCCGTCACCGACTTCTCGTAATACCAGGCATTGCTCATGCTCGGCTTGGCCGTTCCCACCGCATAGTTCAGCATGTAGCCGCTCTTGGATTTCAGGTAATAAGTGGTGCTGCCCGTGGAAATCCTGGCATCGCTGGTGCTGGCCACGGAGGTGAGGTCGGCAACATCGTCCTCGGAATACCCGAGGGCGTCCACGGATCCCCCGCCCGATCTCGGCACATCCGCGCTGTCCTGCCGATCGAGAACCATGACCAGTCGATCTCGGTAGGCCGTACCACCACCTCCCGGATTGATGCTGTCCAGGTCCATCGGGTCGTTGCGATCCCCCATCCCGAAAACCACTCCGGTGGCCGGCACCATGGCCGTCGGGGCGCTATCCCTTACCACCGGGTAGCCATACGGAAGCGGGAAAATGGCCGGCGAGGAACTGATGGGGGTTCCAGCGTACTTGGTGTGGAAAATGGTCCGGACATTCCAACCGCTCATGTCGGAGGTTTCGACGCGCATCCCGGAGGAGGCCTTCGCACCCAAGGCATAGACGCCGCCGGAGAAGTCCGAGAAGTAGACCCGTTGCGTCTTGAAGCTTCCCTGAAGCACTTCAATGGGAACTGCGCCCGCAGGAATGCACCCCATCGAGGGGTAGGCCGCCTTGAGCGTGGCGTTGTTGATGAAGTCCCATGACTTGACCAGGGTCCCATCCAGGACGCTGACGGCGATCACCGAACGCCCCAGCTTGGCGGAACTTCCAAAGGCCGCATCGACATCGAGGGTGGAGAGTCCCCCACCCAGGAAGAAGACATCCTTGAGCACGCCCCCGTCGAACACACGGGCGGGCGCCGGCGTGCTGGTGCTGAACCCCATGGACTTGATGGCGAGATCGGAGGAATCGTCCGGACGGACCATCCAGGGCACCAGTGGCAAAGTGGGATCATTGCTATCAAAGGACAGGGCGTAGTAGCTGCGCCCTCCCTTCCGGAGACCGAACACCACCCGCACGATGTCGGTCCCATCCACCTGGCCATTGGGGGTGCCCTGCTCGTTCAGGTAGACCATGGGGGAGCCATCCACGAGATAGCGATGGATGGTGCCCGTTCTCCAGGTCTGCAGTCCTCCGAGGATGTCGGGGGGAATGATGCCCCAGAGTTCATCCACGGCGGCCTGCACGAGGCCACCAGAATCCACGCCGCTGACTTCGCCGAAGCCATGCAGGATGCCCTGGTTATCCCCCACGATGATGAGGCGGAAGCGCTTGTCCTGCAGGCTGGAGTTGCTGGACAACCAAGAGGATAGGGTTCCGCTCGGCACTTTGGAGAGGGGGAATTGGAGAATCGCCGGGGTGCTGTTGATGATGTCGCCCATCAGATCATCCCGGGAAGTGGCAATGCTCGTGACTGCGGCAGCGTCGTCCTGGGCTTCCTTGCTGGCTCCCATCATGAACCGCATGAGGCTGCGGCGATTCGCATCTGTGCTGACCCCGAGGGTCGCATTCGGCAGGTCCGCGAGCGAGGTGCTCTGGTTCCAGACCAGGAGATCCTTCAGGAATTTGCCTGTGTTGAGCGGATCCGGTTTCAGGGTATAGATCGTGCGGTTCTGCCACCCCTTGGCCTTCAACATGACGGAGGCCGACCAGATGGCCGAATTGATGTTGATGCCGCTGGTCAGGGGCGATCCGCCCTTGTCGAGCAGCCTGACCGTTCCACCGGAAGTCGACATGCCCGTCATGAGCAGATCTCCCACCCAGGCCGCCTGATTGCTGGCCGTGGTGAAAGTGCCCAGGTACATCTGTTTGCCGACGCCCAGACCAACGAGGGGGGCGACCGGGGCGCTCATGGTGTTCGTCACGGCGCGCGCCTGGGCGAAGGTTTCAGCCAGGGCATCCGCGATGCTTTCTGGGCTTTGTGCGTCAAAGAAGAAGGGATTCTTCTGTGTATCCTTTCGCGTCGAATCCGTGGGGTCGAAGGGCATTGGGAGGTTCGTCGAATCGTAGGAACCCCGCTGTTCCCACCCATAGAGTGCCGTCCGGTACATGCCGGACTTGGCACCCGTCTCCCCCTGGGCATCGGCGCCCCGCTTGCCCGCCATGCTGATGCCGATCGTCATGGTGCTGATGCGGCGCGTCACGCCGCTGGGCCTCGACGTCACCAGGAAGGGGGGGAGCACACCCGCATTGTCGTTATCCGTAGGCCAGCCGCTCTTGTTGGTGGCATCCGCCGCCGAGGGCGTGATGTGGGCGGCCACGGCGGCCAACGACCAGATGTTGAAATTGGCCTTGGTGGGGCCGATGGTATTGAACGCGATGGTGGGGAAGGAACCGCCGGAGAAGGGGTCCCCCGTTCCCAGAGCCCCGCCATTGCTGCCGTTGGCGTTGGAATTATCATCATTGGGATTGCCGTCTGACAACACGACCACAAAGCTCCGGCGGCAGCTGGGAATGGGGTTCTCCCCCTTGTAGGCATCATTGGCGGGGCTGAAGACGCTGCCACTGGTCCCGTTATCCGTGCTGGCCATCTGGGCATAGGTGTTGAGCAGGGCGAAGGTCAGGGGCGTGTTGTTGGGAGCCCCCATCCTCTGGATGTAATCCATGTTGGGATCAGGATTGTTAGCACTGGTAGGACGGTAGAGGCGAAGAACCTGCCGATCGCCAGGGTTGCCGGCCGTGTTGCTGGAGCTGAACACCTTCGAGGCGGAGGATCGGCCGTTCTCCTGGAATCCCTGGGATCCCAATTTCAGGAACCGGATGCCCCACCAGACTTTCATCTGCTCATTGATGTAGGTCCGGATGACGGCATATTTGACGGCCTGAAGGCGCGTCATGTTGGGCAGCCCATTCCCCGTCATGGTCACGCCATCGCGGGTGAAGCTCCGGAAGCCCGCCGCACCATCCCGGGCATCCGGAACAGTGTACCCACCGTCATTGGTTCCGAGGTACTTGTCAACCATGCCGCCCTGGAAGGCCCCAGTCTCATTCTGATTCCGGATGTCCTGGCCGAAGAAACACCAGGCCAGATACTCGGGGTGCACACGGATGTAATCGAATTGCCCGCTGCCGTTGACGAGCGCGCCGTTCCGTCCACCGTTGCCGGTGCTGGCCCACCAGTTGGTGTCCACTTCGTAATACTGGGCGGTGGCAGTTGGCACCACCGGGAGGGTATCGTCGAGCGGCACGGGATCGTACAGGTACATGTGCTGGGGGTGCTTATCCGTCTTCGCAGTGCTTAGAGAAGCAGGTGATGGCGAGAGGGAGCGCTTTTCGTAGTCAGGCACGCGATCAAAAACGGCCCAGGGGAGAGGAATGTCCACCACCCGGGTCTGGTCGGAAGTAGCGATGTTGCCCGTGGAGGAGGAACTGTAGTTGCCTGAATTACTGAAGGGCTTTGGTTTGATCCCGCAGTTGCTAGATGGGAGTGCGTAACCAATGCCCCCATAGGTGTAGGTCGGCGCGCTCCCGGATGACTTGGAGGTGACGGCGAACCGGACATGGCTGGATCGGGCCACCCATTTTTGGACATCCGAGGCATTGCTGACATCGCTGGACACCACCGGTGTGCCATCAGGCTTGATCAACAGACCTTCGGTGACCCCCCCGAAGGACACGGTGTACCGGATGTTCCCATGGGTCGCGTCGTTATAGAGGCTCGAGGACACCACCTGGAAGTAGTCGACGGAGTTGTCCCCACTGGAGTTCCCGAACGCCGTGGATGCGCCCACATGGATGTTCGTGGAGACATTGGCGTAGAAACGCGAATCCCAGCCCAACGCCTCCATGGACCCCGAATTGTCGATGAGCGTGATGATCTCGGGCTTGGCGCCCTGCTTCCCGCCGCTGTAGACATCCAGCACATCGGTCTTGCACGCCTGCAGGCGGGGGTCCACCTGCGCGGCCAGGAATGTGGAAACCACGAAGGGGATGGAAAGAAGGGGCAGGAGCTTCATGCGACTCATCTCAAGACCTCATCAGAAGGGGGAAGAATCGGCCATATGGGAGAACTCAAGGGATCAGCGTCAGGTACATTTCGCGGGTGGCCCGATAGTTCATGTAGGTTCCCCCGGTCGGAATGCTGGCCTTGCCCGTGGATTGGAGTTGGAAGAGAACCGACTGGCGCCCGGTCCCAGAACCAGGGCCTGCCGGGCTGCCGGTGCCGCTGGAGACCGTGTTCACCAGGGGTGTTCCGAGGAACCGGAACATCAGATCGAAGGACTGTTTCACCTCTGAGCCGCTCTGGAGATAACCCGTTCCCGTATTCGCGAAGACCATGTCCGACCCGGTCGTGGAGGGCGTGGAGGTCAAGCTCGCCGCCCGGTCCCAGGGCTTGGCACTGTTCAGGAGGTAAGGATTGATCGTGGGATCACTCCAGGTCGTTCCTGCATTCAGTGCATTGAAGGCAGTCACCAGAGTCTCCCGGCCGGCACTCGTGGCACTGCCGGCGTTGACCGGATTGGTCCACAGGATGAACCAGTCCAGGCCGGCTTCCGCGGCCTCGCTGGCCTTGGCGGCCTGCCATACGGTGCCCGTGACAGTCAGTTCTCGAAGGGAACTCTTGCCCAGGCTGAAGACCAGCACCGTGAGCAGGACCAGGAGGCCCAGCGTGGTGAGGATGGTGATTCCACCTTGTTCGGCGGGGCGGGAAGGGGAGGGGAGATCGGCATTCATGGATTCACCATCGACAGGCAGGGGGCGCATCACTTACCCACGCCGAAATTCCTGGAGGAGATCATCAGGGTCTGGGTTCGAGTACGGTAGGCACGGGTCCCGAGCGTGGGGCTGTATTCCTCGCGGCGGATTGGGGCCCGGGTGGTGATGTCGACGCGGATCAGGCAGGTGATCCCGCGGAACCAGTCCGGCTTCGAGGGATCCGTCACCTTGTTCCATCCCGGAAGCCCCATGGTCGCCAGCTGGGCATCGGCATTGGCCTGGATGGCCGCCCAGGTGGTGGGGGATCCGGTGGTCCTCGCCCAGGTGGTGCCGCCGTCAAAGCTGAGGTCAACCCGGAAGCCCTCGACATTCTCGGCGATGATCTGCGTGGGTACCGTGGTCCAATCAACCGTGCCGGCCGTGGGGTAGTTCGCCTGCTGGCGGACCAGGCAGGGCAGGCGCACCGCCGTGTTGGCAGGGTCCAGGGCCACCGACTGGATGGTGTAGCGGACGAGCTGGGCGGGGCGGATGAAATAGACGGGAACATCCTTCTTGTGGGCCAGCGTGATACCAGGATTGATGGGCGTCGCGGCATAGTTGGCCAGCTTCGTGGTATCCGTCTCGAACACCACGGGATTGGCGCCCCCGCTGATCAGGGGATGTTCCCAGTTCCCATACTCGCCACTATCCAGAATGACCATCACATCGCCGGCCTTGAGGTCCGTGGGGGCGCCAAGCTTGAAGTCCACGGCCGCGCTGGTCGGGGCCACCGACGGGGTACCACCGGGGTTGGGGTTGTCACCAGGTGTATCCGCCGCCCAAAAACCGCTCACAGGCAGCGGCGCGTCCGTGAAGAATTGGAGGATGTCTGCATTCACGACCTCCGCCTGAGTGGCCGCGGGGTTGGTGTCGCTGACACGCACCACATTGGCCACCACCGCGCCCGGAGTGATGGAAAACAGGCTTTCCGACCCGCTGATGATGAAGCTGGGCAGAGCGCGATCAGGAAACACCAACCCGGCCTGGGAGATGTCGTCGGAAAGTTGATCCATGGCCCAGCGGTTGGTTCGCTGGGCGCCCATGGTCTCGTTGACGGCCGTGAAAGTTTGGATGGATGACTTGAAGACATTCGCCATGCCAGCCATGAGAAGTGCGGTGAACGCCAATGCCACCAGCAACTCGACGAGCGAGAACCCTCCGGCCCTCTGATGCCTTCCGAGATCGTCAGTCATAGGTTGATCCATGGAGTGAGCCCTTTGATCAGGATGAGGAGGACGATCAGTACCGGATGCTCCGGCTCATGCTGAGGTACTTGGTCTGTGGCCCTTCCACCCAGGCGATGTTCACCACGAATTCCTGGGTCTGGGTCGTGCTGGCGGGTGCGGTTCCCAGATAGGCCCGGCGAGCCCAAGAAGCCGTGAAGATAGGGGTGCGCTTGTTGGCATCGGGCACCAGGGTGGCGAGGTTGGCCAGGTTGGCGCCGGCGGCATCCGTCACCTGGACACCATCGACATTGAATCCGCCAAAAGTGGCGTTGGCCAAGGCGGTACCAGGCGTAGCCGTGAACACCGCAGGCAGGGTGGGAGCCACGCTGTTGTACTTGGCGAGGTAATAGTGCTGACCCTCCATCTGGGCCCGCTGCAGGATCTGGTTCGCGATGTTGGCTGCCGTGGTCCGCCCCCGCCCCGCCGCGGTCTGGGCCACGGCGCCGACTTGGAGGGTGATCAACCCCAGCAGGCCGATTGCAAGAATGAATGCGGCCACCAGGAATTCGACCATGCTGAAGCCGCTGAGATGGCGGCGTTCGAGAGTGATGCTCGGAGTGGCGTTCATAACCTCACCCATGCAGAGCTGGAATTGGTCCGGTAGTAGCGGTAGATGTTTCCGGAGGCATTGATCAGAATGATGCCCACGGGACCGTCCGACAGAGGCACCCCCTCCGCAGAACCCACAATGGCGATGAAGGCATCCGTGCTGGCCGTCCCGTTGCTGTTGAAGAAGAAAGTCTTCGAGGAATCGAACAGGCTCTGGGTCCAGGCCGTACTGCCGAAGATGCTGGTGTTGTTGACCTTCGTACTCTGCAGATCCGCTTTCAGGCTGGCGATGGCAGCGCTACCTGCCGAGCTCGAACCATCCAGATCCACGATGCAATACCTCGAAACACTCGTGTCTGCGGCATGCGCATACTGGCCCGGAGCACCACTTCCGGATGTCGACTGGTAGTCAAGGACGGCTCGGGGTGGCGTGCCCGAGGGAGTCAGGGTTACCGTGCTGCCGGTTCCCCGGGCCAGCGTCCTGGCATCCACGAGCACGCTGAAGATTCCATTGATGGTTCCCCGAACGGCTGGACCGTTCTTGTCCGAACGGTAGGACACATACGCGAGGCTCAGAACACCGATGATCGCAAGTACGACCAGTACCTCGACCATGGAGTAGCCGGAGGAGCCTTTGGGGGAATGTGGGGACGCCATGGTGTGACCTCGCCGGTGGGCTAAAGATTAGGACCCATGAAATATCGATCTTGAAAGAAGATTAATATATATTATTTCAATAGTTTAAATTTATACATCCCGCATTGCTGAAGCTCTCTCACTTCAGAATTGACTACTTTTTATACATCATCCAAATTGCACGGGATCCCGGTCCAGGCTGAGGGGACCGGCGGGATCCAGGGGGTGCCGGTTCAGGACTTCACCCAGGGCGCCTCGGGTGCCTTTGAGGAGCAGGTGCATGCGCCAGCGGTCGCGCACGCGAGGTACGGGCGCCTCCAGGGGGCCCAGCACCCGCAGGCCGGGCACGGACAAGCGCTGCCGGAAGGCATCCAGAGCCTCGCGGGCTTCGCGGAGTGTGTCGGCCTCGGCCCGGTAGAGGGTGAGGGCCGTAAAGGGCGGATAGCCCAGACCTTCGCGGAAGGTCAGTTCCGACGCGGCGAAACCCTCGAAATCCTGGGCCAGGGCGAAGGTGATGGCCGGGTGCTCGGGTGAGTAGGTCTGGAGGATCACGCGGCCGGGCAGCTCGGCCCGGCCCGCCCGGCCCGCCACCTGGGTGAGCAGCTGGAAGGTGCGCTCGGAGGCCCTGAAATCCGCGACCTTGAGTCCCTGGTCCGCGTTGAGGACGCCCACGAGGGTGAGCCGCGGGAAGGTGTGACCCTTGGCCAGCATCTGGGTGCCCACGAGGATGTCCACTTCTCCGGCCTCGGCGGCCAGCAGGCCCGCTTCAAAGGAGCCCCGGCGCCGGGTGGTGTCGCGGTCCAGCCGCAGGATGCGGGCGCCGGGGAAGAGCTGGTTCAGGTGCTCCTCCACCTGCTCCGTGCCCTCGCCCACGCCCCGCAGGTGATCGGCGCCGCAGTCGGGACAGGCTTCGGGCGGCACCGTCTCATGGCCGCAGAGGTGGCAGCGCAGGCGGTAGTCGCCTCGGTGATAGGTCAGCGAAATGGCACAGTGCGGGCACCCCAGCGTCTTGCCGCAGGCCCGGCACATCCAGAAATTCTCGTAGCCCCGGCGGTTCAGCAGCAGCAGGGCCTGCTCGCCCTTCGCCACGGTCTCGGTGAGGGCCTGCATCAGGGGCGGCGCGAGGATCACCTTCCGCCGCAGCTGCCGGTAGGCATCGCGCAAATCGACGATCTCCACCGTCGGCAGCGTGATGCCCGCGGGGCGCTGCCGCAGCCGCAGCAGCCCGTACCGGCCGCTCTGGGCCGCCTGCCAGCTTTCGAGGCTCGGCGTGGCGCTGCCCAGCACGATGGGGCAGCCTTCGAGCTGGGCCCGCTTGATGGCCAGGTCCCGGGCGTGGATTCGGGGATGCTCTTCGGACTTGTACGAGCCTTCGTGTTCCTCGTCGACGATGATGAGGCCGATGTCCCGCAAAGGCGCCAGCACGGCGTTCCGCACGCCCACGAAGAGGTCGGCCCCGTTGAAGAGCAGGCGCACCACATCCCCGTGTTTCTCGCCCGCATTGAGCCCGGCGTGGCCCACGGCGATGCGGCCGGGAAAGCGGGCCTCGAGGCGATCCAGCAGCCGGGCTGTGAGGCCGATCTCGGGCACCAGCCACAGCACGCGATGGCCCTCCGCCAACACCCGCTCCGCCAGGGCGAGATACACCTCGGTCTTGCCGGAACCCGTCACGCCGTGGAGCAGGTGGACGCCGAAAGTCCCGAGTGCCACGGCCTCCAGGGCTGACTGCTGCTCCTCATTCAGAACCACGGTGCGATCCACCCCCGCCTCGCGCCGCTGGCCCAAGAGGTCCATCCGCTTCATGCGAGTGAGGAGCCCCCGCTTTTCCAGGGTGCCCAGGACAGTGGCGCCCACACCGGCGGCTTCCAGAAGGTCTGGTTCCATCAGGGCGCCACCGGCCTCCTCCAAGGCGAGCAGTACTTTGGCTTGGGCCGGCGTCACCCGGGGCGGATGGGGAGCACCCGTCAGGCGGACCTCCGTGAACCCCGCCCCGCGCAGGCCCGCCCGGTGCAGCAGCGTGGGCAGGATGGCCGGATCGCGGTGCCAGGCCTCGCCCAGGTCGGCCAATGCCTGCCAGTCCCCGCGCTCGCGGTGAAACGACAGTCGCTGTCCATCCTCATCGGCCTCCCAATGCGGCAGCATGGCCTGGGGCAGGCTCAACGGCAGCAGGTGGGCCTCGAGGCAGCCGTAGTAGCGGGCGGCAAAGGCCTGGAGCTCCCGCAGCTTCGGCGGCAGCAGGGGGAATGGATCCAGCACGGCCTCGATGGGCCGCAGTTTGGCCGCAGGCGGGGTCGGGTCGGGCCCCATGGCCAGCCCCACCGCCAGGCTGTTCCGCACCCGCACCCGAACCCGCACCCCCGCCGGCAGGCCCTCCGGTGCCAGGTAGGTGAGCGGCGGCAGGGGCCGGTTCAACTGAACGCGGGTGGGGGCCAGGGTCATCGGCTCTTCGGCGTCAGGGCACCCCAGCGGGTGGCAAGGTCCGGCCGGTTCAGGCGCAGGGCCAAGTCGCGGGCCTTGGCCGGCAGGCCGGGCCAGCTGATCACCTCGGCCGCCTCGTTCAGCACCTGATCAGCGGCCCCAGTGTCCCCCTGGGCAACCTGCGCCTCCACCAGGGGACCGAGGATCCAGTTCCAGGGGAAGGCGTCCCCTCCGATGCTCCGCCGGTCATCCAACAGGGCCTCCCGGAGTTCGACCCAGCGGGGCTCCAGAACCTCCCGGATCGTCGCCCACTCACCGCGGGATTTGGCATCCTTCAGATACTCCTCGAGGACGCTCCAGGGGGGCCACTGCCCTGCCGTGGCACCCGGCAGGGGTGCCATGGTCGCCAGCAGAGACTGGAGAGGCCACCCACCGCACTTCTGGGAGGCCACCGTCCAAAGCTGCCAGGCTTCAGAATCCTCGGGCTGCCGGCGCAGGTTTTCTTCCAGATCGGCCCGGTGCCGATTCAGGACGGCCACCATGGATGGGGAACGCTCCGCGGCGGATTGCCGGATTCCGTTGCTGAGCATAAATCCCTGGACACCTCCCAGAGGGGCCCCTCCCGTCTCCCGAAGGAGGGTGTCCAGCTGATGCGCCGCCGCGCCCCAGATGGCCAGGTCCGCCTCAGGTCCGAGCGGCTTCACGGGCACGGGGCCGGAGGGCTCCGCTGGCTTCGCTTCAGCGGAGCCCAGAGCCTTCCAGGTCCTGCGGCTGGCCACCGCGAGGTGAACCTGGATCAGGGCCGCGCGCGCATCCAATCGATCCGGGCTCTGCCGGAGGAAAGTCTCCAGTTCCTGCGTGCGAGAAGAAGTCCCCGCCTGTTCCACCGCCCGGCCGAGGGTCGCGCCCGTCGGAGCCTCGGCCCCTTCCACCTGGATCCGGCCCTTGGCATCCATCAGGGCCCAATGGGCGCCTTTGGACCATCCGAAGCGTTCGCGGAGGGTGGCCGCCAGAGCATCGGCCTTCTTGCCCCCGGCGACCACTTTCAAGGGAAGGTTCAGGAGCACCATCGGTTCCTCGTCCAGGGCCGACCGCATGGTCCCGCTCCAGGCGGCGCCCTCGTCCTCCAGCACCAGCCAGGTGCCGAAACGGTTCCGCTTCAACTCGCGGTTGAAGGCCTCAGCGGGGGACGCCTGCGGGCGCTGGGCCATCAGCACGGCAGGCGTGAGCAGCAACAGCAGCATCGGACCGCGCATGGGGGGACTCCAGCTTGCCAAGTTACACTATCCCGATGCTGATCCTGGGCCTGGAATCCTCGTGCGACGACTGCTCCGCCGCCGTGGTGGAAGAAACGGCCGCAGGCCCCGTGCTCCGGTCCCTGGTGCGCGAGAGCCAGGACGCCATCCACGGCCCCTTCGGCGGCGTGGTGCCGGAGCTGGCGGCGCGGGAACACCTGTTGCAGGTGCGCGCCGTGATGGCCGCGGCCCTGGCGCAGGCGGGGGTCGGCCTGACGGATCTGAATCGCATCGCCGTCACCCGGGGACCGGGGCTCGTAGGCAGCCTCCTGGCCACCTTCAGCGCCAGCAAGGCCGCGGCCTGGCGTCACGGCCTCCCCTGGGTGGGCGTCCACCACCTGCTGGGGCACCTGAATGCCGCCCGCTTTGCGGCCCCGGACCTGCCCTTCCCTGCCCTGGTGCTGCTGGTCTCCGGCGGCCACACGCACCTCTACCTGGCGAAGGATTGGACTTCGCTCCAGCTGCTCCAGAAAACCCGGGACGATGCCGCCGGTGAGGCCTTCGACAAGACTGCCCGCATGCTGAACCTGGGCTATCCGGGCGGCCCGGTGGTGGATGCCTGCGCCCAGACCGCCCCCCGCGCAGCCGAGTCCTTCACGCCGCCGAAATTCCGCGATGGCAAGGCCTCCTGGAGCTTCTCGGGACTGAAGACCGGCGTGAAGCTGCGGGTGGAGCGCAACCCCCGCCTCGCCGAAGCCGGGGCCGCCGATCCCGAGGTGCAGGGCCTCTGCCGCAGCCTCCAGGAGGCCATCTCGGCCTGGCTGTTGAAACCCATCCCGGCCCTGGCTCAGGAACACGGCGCCCGGAGCCTGGTGATCAGCGGCGGCGTGGCCTGCAATTCGAGGCTGCGGAGCGAAGCCGCCCGCCTGGCCGCCCGCGCAGGCCTGAGGCTCGCCATCCCCGAGCCGCGCCTCTGCACTGACAACGGGGCCATGATCGCCGCGGCCGGCGCGCTGCTGGCGCCCGACCGCGACCCCTGGATCCAGAACGCCGACGCCGACCTGAAGCTGGGAGCCTGAAATGGAAGTCACCCGTGAGGATGTCCTGCGCTGCGCCGCCTTGGCCCACTTGAGCCTGCAGGAGGAAGAGGTCGAGCCCATGCGCGCGGCCATGGCCCAGATGCTCACCCATGCGGCCAGCCTGGACGAACTCCCCCTTGACCAGGTGGAACCCATGCTCGCCGGCCTGGACCGTCCCCTGCCCCGCCGGAAGGATGAGGCGCACGAGGTTTTCACCCAGGCCCAGGCCCTGGCCAACGCCCCTGAACAGGACCATGGGCAGTTCGTGGTTCCGAAGGTGCTGTAGCCGGGCCAACTTCCAGTCTCGGCTCAAGATGCCATCAAGTGCAGTCCGAGGTCGAAGCCCGCCTACCAGTCTCCGCCGGAGTCCCCGCCGGAATCTCCCCCGCCCCAGTCGCCACCGGAATCGCCGCCATCGCTGGAACCCGACTCACCCCAGTCGCTGGAGGAACTGTCGGAGGATCCGCCACCCCAGCCATCCCCCCCATCCTGGTGATCGTGGTGCTGGTGGCCGCCGCCCATCATGCTGCCGATCATCATGCCCGTGAGCAGGCCGCCCATGCCGCCGCCCGGCTGGCCGTAGCCGCCCTGCTGCATGGGCACGGAGCCCTGCATGGGCGCGTCCAGACCCAGGCGTCGCCGGGCCGAGGGGGGGAGCTCCTCGTCCTTGAGGGTCTGCACGCCCGCCTGGGCCCCGCAGTACCCGCAGGTCCACTTCACGGCGCGCAGGCCGTCCCAGTCCTGCTTCATCTTGTCGCCCGTGGCGCCGCAGGTGGGGCACTTGGGGTAGGGGCAAGGGAAGACATGGGGCTCCAGCGGCGCCGTGGGCAGGGCGCGGCGCGAGGCGCCGAGCTGCTCGGCACGGTCCTTCTTGCCCCGCAGGATGAAGAAGACCACGACGCCGATGATGAGAATGAGCCAGAAGGACATGGAAACCCCCGAGGGCATCCAGGGTATCCGGAATCCGGCACCCCGACTTGCTGGCATGATCACCCTCATGCGTTCCCGCATCCCGCTCCCGGAGGACCGCCCCTGGCGTGTGCTGGGCCTCATGTCCGGCACCAGCGCCGACGGCGTGGACACCGTGCTGGTGGAGGTGGAGCCGACGGCCTTCCCGGAGGGGCGTCCCTTCCTCCGCCTGCTGGGCCACCACGCCGCGCCATATCCGGAATCGCTGAAGGACCAGGTGCTCGAGGCCGCCTCGAACCACCTGGACCCTGCCGGGCTCTGCATCCTCCAGCGCCGCTTGGGCGACCACCATGCCCGCGCCGCCGCGGACCTCTGCGCAGACCTCGGCCTCTCGCCGGACCTGGCGAGCCTCCATGGCCAGACCGTCCAGCACCACCCCGCCGAGGGCGCGAGCCTCCAGCTGGCGGATCCCTATGTGCTGGCCGAGGCCCTGGGGTGCCCCGTGGTGTGGGACCTCCGCCGCCGCGATCTGGCCCTGGGCGGGCAGGGAGCCCCCCTGGTCCCCCTGCCCGAGCGCTGGCTGCGGGGGGCCGGGCCCTGGCTGGCCCTGAACCTGGGCGGCATCGCCAATGTCGCCGCTTGGGACGGCCGGCGCCTCCAGGCCTGGGACACGGGCCCGGGCATGTCGCTGCTGGACCTCGCGGCCCATCGCTGGCTGGGCCGGCCATTTGATCCCGAGGGCGCCGGGGCCTCCGGTGGGGTTCACGCGGACCTGCTGGCGCGCTGGCTGCAGCATCCGTACTTCCAGCAGCCCCTGCCCAAATCCACCGGCCGGGAGATCTTCGGAGAGGCGTGGCTGGAGGCGGAATCCACCACCCTGGAGGCCCTGCCCCTGGCTGACCGCCTGGCCACCCTGGCGGCCTTCACGGCTCAAACCATCGCGCAGGAACTCGCCCGGCTGGGGCCGCAAGTTGCCGCCTTGCAGGGCCTGGTGAGCGGCGGCGGAGCCCGGCACCGGCGTCTGCGAGCCGAGCTGGCGGCCCGGCTGCCGCTGCCGCTTGAAGACGACCTGACCTTCCCCTCGGGGGCGCGGGAGGCTGTGAGCTGGGCCCTGCTGGGCGCCGCCAGCGCGCTGGGCGTGCCCGGCAACCTCCCGGAAGTGACCGGTGCCAGCCATCCCGCGGCCCTTGGGAGCTGGGTCTGGCCGTGAGAGGGGCGCGCTGGATCGACCATCTGCCCCTGTGGGTGGCCCTGGGGGCCGCCGCTTCCACAGGCCTCTACGATCCGGGCGAGCTGGTGGGCATGGCGCTGCCCCTGATCGCGGCGGCGCTCGTGGAGCTGCTCCGCTGGAACCTCGGGCGGCATCAGCGCTGGCTGGAAGTGGGTGCCCTGGTCTTCTTCCTGGCTGATCTCGCGCGGGGTCGCGGCGTCTTCCCCGTCGCCATCCACACCCTCTTCCTGCTGGCCGGCCTGCGGCTCGCCCTGCCCCGGGAGATTTCCCACCGACGCCAGCTGGTGCTCATGGGGTTCCTGCTCCTCCTGACGGCCGCGGTCAGCACCACCAGCCTGCCCTTTCTGGCCTGGGCCCTGGCCTGGTTCGGCGCCGCGGCGCTCGCCCTGCTCCAGCAGAGCTGGGAAATCTCCTCCAGCCTCCGACGGGGCGCCTTCTCACGCCCACCCTACGGCCTGGTCCCCCTCTGGCTGGTGGGTGCCCTGCTGCTGGGGGCAGGCTTCTTCATTTCGCTCCCCCGCCTGAATACCGGATTCCGGCCCGCCTTCCTGGGCTCCACGGCCGCCCTGGCCCAGGCCGGGCTCAGCGACCGGCTCGACCTCGCCGGCAGCGGCCCCATCGCCCCCAATCCCGAGGTCGTCCTGCGCATCGCCCCGCCCCCCGGCACGGATCCATCGCGGCTGCAGGGATTGGAGCTTCTGCACGGGGTGGCGCTGGAGTCCCTCGAGGGGGACCACTGGATCCCCTCCAAGCTCACCCCGAGTGATGCCTTCTTTGTCCCCCGCCGTGGCCCCGGCGCCCTGCAGGCGGAATTCCTGTTCAGCCCCAGCACCCACGGCATCCTGGCCCTGCCCTACGGCCTGTCCGGGCTGTCGCCCGCAGGGCTGCCGTTGCGGCGCGCCGAAGGTGGCAGCCTCCGCTGGCGGTTCCCCCGGGTCCGTCCCATGCCGATGGAAGTGGCCTGGAACCCCGCAACGGCTGAGCCGTTGGAACCTCAGCTGTCCCCTCGACGACTCGAGCAGCTCGTCGAACTCGGCCCCGAGCAGGAGGTGGTCCGCCGCTGGAGCCTGCGCCTGGCCCCGGGGATCCTTCCCGCGCCAGAGCTGGCCCGGGTGCTCGAGCGGGCCCTGCGCGGCTTCCGCTACACCCTCGACAATCCCTCCGGCAAAGCCGCCCGCCCTCTGGAGGATTTCCTGGAGCGCACCCAGGCGGGCCACTGCGAATACTTCGCCTCGGCCATGGCCCAGATGCTGCGGGCCCGCGGCGTGCCTGCCCGCGTGGTGAACGGCTACCGGCTGGGCCCCTGGATTCCCGAAGGGGGCTACTTCCGCGTGAGCCAGGACCAGGCCCACAGCTGGGTGGAGTACTGGGACCGGGGCCGATGGCACCTCGCGGATCCCACTCCGGCGACGGCGGCAGGCGCCTCCAGCGGCCGGGCCCTCTCGACGCTCTCCCGCTGGTTCGATGCGCTGGCCTATCACTGGGACCGGTACATCGTCCGTTTTTCCGACCAGGACCAGCAGGCGGGCTTCTCCTGGATCCAGAGCCGCGTCGAGGGTTGGGAATGGCGCTGGAAGGCGCCTCCGGCGGTGCCGTCCTGGGGGGTGGGCCTGCTCGCCCTGGCCTGGGCGGCCTGGCGCACGCGGGGCCTGTGGCGGCCCCAGCCGGCCGGGCCCGGTCGCATCCGGGCCCTGCGTCCCCTGCTGGCCCGGACTCGCCACGCGGCCCCGCCGATGGCCGGCGAGACTGCCAGGCTTTGGCTGGGCCGCCTGGCGGTCTTGCGCCCCGAACGGAGGATTCTGCTCGCGGAGCTGGCCGACGCCGTGGAAGCCGAGGCCTACGCCGGCCGAAACAGCACGGCCTCCACCCTGGCGAAGGCGGAGGCCGCGGCTTGGCGGGGCTGGAGGGGCCCTACTTCCCGCTGAGTTTCTCGAAAGCGCGCATGAACTCGATGGGCAGGGGGAAGACGATGGTGCTGTTCTTCTCGGTGGCGATCTCGGCGAGGGTCTGCAGGTAGCGCATCTGAATGGCCGTGGGGTTCTCGCTGATCTTGTTGGCGGCCTCCAGCAGCTGCTGGCTGGCCATCAGCTCGCCCTCGGCGGCGATGATCTTCGCCCGCTTCTCGCGTTCGGCTTCGGCCTGCTTGCCCATGGCGCGCTGGATCTGCTCGGGCAGGTCCACGCTCTTGAGTTCCACGCTGGTGACCTCGATGCCCCAGGGTTCGGTGGAGCGGTCGATGATCTCGCGCAAGCGCTGGCTGAGCTTCTCGCGGTCAGCCAGCAGCTCGTCCAGGGTGACCTCGCCGAGGATGCTGCGCAGCGTGGTCTGGGCCATCTGGCTGGTGGCGTAATAGTAGTTCTCCACGCCGATGATGGCGGCCTTGGGATCCAGCACCTTGAAGTAGACGACGGCACTCACCTTCAGGCTCACATTGTCGCGGGTGATGATGTCCTGGCTGGGCACATCCATCACCACCGTGCGCAGGCTCACGGTGACGGCGGTCTGGAAGGGGCGCCACACGAAGCAGAGGCCCGGTCCCTTGGGCTTCTCCTGCACCTTGCCCAGGGTGAAGATCACCAGCCGCTCGTACTCGTTCACCACCTTGAGGCAGGAGAGCAGGTAGATCAGCACGAAGATGGCGGCCGGGCCGAAGCAGCCGAAGGTCGTAAGCAGGGCGTCCATTGAGGACCTCCGGGGGAAGATGCCCCCAGTCTACGCCTGTCTGGATCTGTCTAGGCCTTCACGAAGGGATTGCCGGCCGCCTCCGCGCCGATGGTGGTGGCCGGGCCGTGGCCTGGGATGACCAGCGTGGCGCCGTCGAGGACATACAGGTCCCGACGGATGCTCTGCTCCAGCGCCTCCCAGCTGCCGCCCCAGAGGTCAGTGCGGCCCACGCCGCCCCGGAAGAGCGTGTCCCCGGCCAGGAGCACCTGTCCCTTGGCGAAGGCGCCGTGGAAGCAGCAGGAACCCGGCGTGTGGCCCGGCGTATGCAGGGTGGCAAGATCCAGGTGCCGGTCCCCCGCGTTCAGGGCCGTCATCTCGGGCTGGGGGATCCTCGGCATGCCGAACATCCCCGTCTGCTGGGGCAGCGCCTCGATCAGGAAGGTGTCATCGCCGTGCAGGTGGGCCGGGCACTGCCAGAGGTCCTGCAGCTCCCGGGTGGCGCCCACATGATCGAAATGCGCATGGGTGTGCAGCAGGGCCGTGACCTGGAAGCCGAGAGCCTCCACCCGCATGCGGATCTTCGCGCCGTCTCCGCCCGGATCGACCACCACGCCCTGGCCCCTGGCCGGATCCCACAGCAGCGAACAATTGCAGCCCAGGGGGCCCACGGGGAAGGTCTCGAGGTTCAGCATGCCCCCATTGTCCCCGATCCCCACTCCTCCGGCGGCGGATCGCTAAACTGGACCGTGGCCGCCGTCCGAACCAACCTCGAGAAATCCCCTACCCTGAAGCGCAAGCTGTCGGACCTGCCCCTGCGTCCGGGCTGCTACCTCTACCGGGACGAGGGCGGCAACCTGCTCTATGTGGGCAAGGCCAAGGTGCTGCGGAACCGGGTGAAGTCCTACTTCCAGCAGAAACGGCTCGACGCCAAGACCCGACGCCTCGTGGCGCGCATCTGGGATGTGGAGCTCATCGTCTGCGAGACGGAACTCGAGGCCCTGGTCCTCGAGAACAACCTCATCAAGGAGCACCTGCCGCCCTTCAACATCCTGTTGCGGGACGACAAGAGCTACCCCTATGTGAAGCTCACCTGGAAGGAGGCCTTCCCGAAGGTCTTCGTCACGCGGAAGATCCGCAAGGACGGGAGCCTCTACTTCGGCCCCTTCTTCCCCGCCAGCACCGCCTACCGCACGGCCGAACTGGTCTACCGCTTCTTCCAGATCCGCGACTGCGACATCGACATCGACGGCAAGCGGGGCCGGGCCTGCATGAAGTACCAGCTGCACCGCTGCACGGCCCCCTGCATCGCGGCCGTGGACCAGGAGGCCTACCGCGAGCAGGCGAAGGAGGCGCGGCTCTTCCTGGAGGGCAAGCGCGATGAGCTGAAGGCGCGGCTGGAGGCCGCCATGTGGAGGGCCGCCGAGGCCGCCGCCTTCGAGCAGGCCGCCCAGCACCGGGACGCCCTCCAGCAGGTGGACGCCTGGTTCACCCGGCAGAAGGCCGCCAGCACCGACCTTGACGACACGGATGTGTACGGCAGCGCGGTGCTGGATGGGCGGGCCTGCGTCCACCGCCTCCTGCTCCGCGAGGGCCGCATGGTGGGGCGGCAGGAGTACCTGCTGGATGAGGTCGAGAGCTTCGACGGCGCCGTGCTGGCCCAGGTGCTCCAGCGGGTCTACAGCGCCGACCCCGCCCCCGCGAAGATCCTCGCGGAGGTCGAGCCGGAGGACGGCGACCTGCTGCGCAGCTGGCTGTCGGACCTGCGCGGCACGAAGGTCCGCATCCAGATCCCCCAGAAGGGGGAGAAGGTGGATCTGCTGGCCATGGCCCAGGAGAACGCCCGCCTGGCCCTGGAGCGCAAGTTCGAGCCAGCGCGGCTCAACGAGGCCGTCCTGGAGGGCCTGCAGGCCTTCCTGGGCCTCGCCCACCTGCCCCGGCGGCTGGAGTGCTTCGACATCAGCCACGGCCAGGGCCGCGAGGTGGTGGCCAGCTGCGTCGTGTTCAGCGATGGCGTACCCGACAAGGCCCGCTACCGCCGTTTCAAGATGACCAACGAGCAGAACGACGACTTCGCCAACATGCACGAAGCCGTGACGCGCCGCTACCGGCGCATGCGGGACGAGGGACAGGATTTCCCAGACCTGGTGCTCATCGACGGCGGCCTCGGCCAGCTCCACGCGGCCGAGGCCGCCCTGAAGGACCTGGGCATCGACCAGCTGGAGTTGGGGAGCCTGGCCAAAAAGGAGGAGCTGGTGTTCCGCCCCGGCTCCAGCACCCCGCTGAAGATTCCGAAATCCTCGCCGGTGCTGCAATTGCTCCAGCGCATCCGCGACGAGGCCCATCGCTTCGCCATCACCTACCACCGGGCCCTGAGGGCGAAGCGCACCCTCCAGACCGAACTGACGCAGATCCCCGGCATCGGCCCCGCCACGGCGAAGAAACTGCTCCAGACCTTCGGCAGTGCCACCCAGGTGCGCGAAGCCGAGGAATCCGCGCTGGCGGAAGCCGTCGGCCGCTCAGCCGCCGGCAAGGTCCTGGCCTGGCGGAACCGGGCCGACTGACCTGTTTCCAGCCTATTTCCCGGGGGCGTCCAGCTTGGCCAGTTCGGCCCGGGCCGCCTCACTGCCCTTTTCCGCGGCCTTGCGGTACCAGCTGAGGCCTTTCTCGCGGTCCTGCGGGACATTCAACCCGTAGTAATACATGACCCCGAGCATCCGCATGGCATTCGCATCTCCGGCCTTGGCCTGCTCCAGATAGGCCTGGGCACCGGGCGGATCCGCTTCCGCCGCCGGCGCCGCGGAAGCTGCCGGCATGGGTGCCGTCGTTCCCCGGGAGAACAGGAAATAGGTGGCGGCGCCCAGCAATGCCAGCGCCCCCAGGGCGAGGGGGCCCTTCCATCCCCTGGACTCGGGCTTCCGGGCTGGAGGCGGCGGCAACTCGGTCTGCCCGGCCGCTCCGGCGGGAAGGGCCAGCTTCTGAGTGCGAATCGGCGGATCACCGGCCATGGGGAGGATGAGCTTCTGCGTCTGATCCGGGCCCTCATCCGGGCTCGGGGGGGTCATCTTCATCGCCTCCGCCACCTCCGCCAAGGCTTTGAGGGGGAGCTTCTGCGTGGCACGGGGATCCAGGGAGGGCGCGCCGGCGGGCAGGCGCACCGTGTCGCCCGGAGAGGGTTCGGGGCCGTTCGGTTCCGGCCGCTCAGGCTCATGCATGGGGGCCCCTCCGGATCACGGACATCCTCATCCAGGATACTCCCGGAAGAATCATGCCGCCTCCCCGGGGTCTGCCTTGGAAGCCCTCACCCAGCGATCCAGCCGGGGGACGAAGGCCAGAAACAGGAGCGGCGCCAGAAGGATGAAGCCCAGCACATGGCGGAGGGCGTACCGCCCCACCAGCAGCCAGTAGACCAGTCCGTAGAAGCTGCTCAGTTCGAACAAGGCCGAATACAGCAGCGATTCCCGCAGCAACACCCGGGGTCGCTGGGACTCGGGAACCCGGTGGAACGCCCCCAGCACCACGCCCCGACGCCAGAGCACCCAGGCCGCCGACAGGAAGACCAGGCCCGTGAAGGCGTGGCCGATTTGGAGCAACGATCCCTCGGGGCGGTTCTCCCCGGCCGGGACCAGGCCCGACAGGACCAGGGCGGCGATCAGGACCGGAGTTCCCAGGCACATCCCAAACCCCGCCAGGCGGGCCAGACGGTAGCTGGAAGACAGGGAGTCCGGCGCGTCCGTCACGCGGCCTCGGCGGCCTTGACGCGGATCTCCCCGAAGGTTTCGCCCTGCACCAGGGCGATGCGACCGGTCCGCACCAGCTCCAGCAGCGCCAGGAAGGTGAGCACCAGCTCCTCGCGGGTGCGGACCTGGCCCAGCAACCCTTCGAAGGGTTTCCACAGGCCGTCCTGGAGGCTGCCGAGCACTTCCATCACCCGCTGCTCCAGCGTCTTCGGCTGGGTGCGGACTTCCACGGGCGGCGGCGGCAGCAGGCGCTTCAGGGCCTCGCGGTAGGCGCCCAGGAGATCGAAGAGCGTGGCGCGAATGGGCTCGTCCTCCACGCGCTTGTGGTCGTCGAGATCCAGGCCGGGTGCGAAGGCGATCTTCTGCCAGTCGGACTCGCGATCCGAAAGCACCATGGCAGCCGCCTTCACCTGCTGGTAGTCCAGCAGCCGCTGCACCAGGGTCTCGCGGGGATCCTCCTCTCCGGTCTCCTGCGGCGAACGGGGCAGCATGAGCCGCGATTTGATCTGCAGCAGCTGCGCGGCCATGGCCACGAACTCCGCCGCGATCTCCAGGTTCAGTTCCTCCATGAGCTTCAGGTAGTCCATGTACTGCCGCGTGACATCGGCCATCGGCAGGTTCAAGATGTCCAGCTTCTGCTCGTGGATGAGATGCAGCAGGAGGTCCAGGGGGCCATCGAACGCCGACAGATGGAGCGCCAGACCCCGGAACTTCGTTTCAAAGCCCTTGGGGGGCTCGAAGGTTCGAGGGGCCTCCGGGGCGGGCGGGGCTTCCACCACGGATTCGGGGAGTTCCTGAGGGGCGTCGGACATGAATGGATTTTACCGCTTCCGGGCCCCAGCCCTGCATGGAAACAGGCGCCTCATCGAGGCGCCTGTTTCCGGTGCGACCGCCGGGTCAGAAGCTGAAGGGACCGGGGCCTGGCTGTACGAAATTCTTGTTGTTGTTGGCGTTGTCGAGAGCGTTCTTGAGGGCTTCCAGATATCCCCTCACCGGGCTGTCAGACAGCGCCACCGGGTGCAGGGCCAGCTGGGCGTTGGCCTCGGCCATCACGGCGCCGACCGTGGCAAAGCCGAGCGGGTTGGCGCTGGCAGCGCCCGGGGCGTAGATCAGGGCACCCGCCCCGACCTTGCCGTTGAAGACATTGAGCTCCATGGCGGTCAGCTGGACCGAGAGCATGTAGCTCATGTTGGTGGCGGTGCCGTTCAGCAGCCAGGTCCGCAACGCACTGTAGACCGTGGGATCGAAATCGCTCCCGTTGGCGGTTTTCAGGTTGAGGCCCCGCAATAGGTCAAGATCGTCGGCACCCACCAGGCTCTGGCCATTCTTGTTGGACCAGAAGCCCAGCGTCAGACCGCCTCCCGGCCCCAGCAGCAGGTTGCCGAAGCGGACATGGACCGTATCGCCATAGGCAAGGGTGGCCGTCTGCTCCAGCCCCGTGGTGGGGACCCAACCGGGCTGGATGGGCATGAATTCGCTGACGGTGTAGGTGCCCGGGGTCACGGCCTCGTCCACCAGCGTGAACCGGACCACCCAGGTCAGCTGGTCCGCGCTGTAGGAAACCTTCCAGCCGGAGAGCTCAATCTCCCCGGGATCGAAGAGGCCGTTCGCATTGGCATCATAGAACTTGTGGATGAACAGGCGGGGCGGTTCCGGCGGCGGCGGCGGCGCGACCTCCCGGACCTTGAAGTTGTCGGTCTTGGAGACGGACGCGCCGAACTCGGGCGAGGAGCTGACCCACACCTTGTACTCACCCCCGTTGTTCGAGGTGAGGTCGTAGCCCCGCTGGGTGGGGTCGCTGTACTTCCAGAGGATGTCCCAGAGGCGATAGCACTGGACGAAGGATCCGCCCGTGACCTGGGCGGGCGCCGTGGTCAGGGAGCTGCCCAGCGGCGTCCCGTCGGGAGCCGTGACCTGCACATAGTAGTAGCCGTCCGGCAGCCCGGCAGACCCCGGATGGTGGGGGCCGCCGTTCAAGTACACCTCCTGCCGGAGGTCGAAGAGATTCAGATCCACCCCGCCACAGGCGGAATTCGTGGTGAACACCGCCCCTGGCATGGGCTGGGCTTGGACCGGCATCGTCAGCGATGCCGCCAGGGCCAGGAAGACAAAAAGTGAACACATCCGCAAGGGGCACCTCCTGAGGCTGGCGAATCACCTAGATCGATCGGACTATCTATCCTTGGGTAGATAGAAGGTAGTAGCAAAAAAAAGGCTGTCAACTCGCGTTCATCGAATTAATTCCATCACCTAATCGCACCAGGGGAAATCTATCAATTTATTTCATAACTATCATTTTTATAAATATTTAATATTCAATCACTGAGCCTTGGAACCACCGCAACGGTAGTCGGCGTGTCGCGGAGCCGCCACAATGGAAGGCCATGGCCCGCCCTCCCGTCCTCCCCGGCCCCCGTCCCGACTGGCTCAAGATCCGCGTCCCGGCCCCGGAGGTGGTGGCGGAGGTCGAGGGCCTGATGCGGGAGCAACGGCTGGTGACCGTCTGCGAAGAGGCCCGCTGCCCAAACCTGCACGAATGCTGGGGCATCCACCGCACGGCCACCTTCATGCTCATGGGGGATATCTGCACCCGGCACTGCGGGTTCTGCAATGTGGGCAAGGGCCGCCCCGGAGAGCTGGACCCAGGCGAACCCCAGCGCGTGGCCGAGGCCGTGGCGCGCCTGGGCCTGAAATTCGCCGTGGTCACTTCGGTGAACCGGGATGATCTGCCCGACGGAGGCGCCGCCCACTTCGCCGAAACCATCCGCTGGATCCGCGCTCTCTCACCCCACTGCGGCGTGGAGGTGCTCATCCCCGACTTCCGGGGCCGCGAGGCCGACCTCCTCACCGTGCTGGAGGCCCGGCCCGAGGTGCTCAACCACAATGTGGAGACGGTGCCCCATCTCTACCGCCGGGTACGGCCCGACGCGGACTACCTCCAGAGCCTCGAGGTGCTCCGCCGGACCGCGGACTGGCGGGACGCCCATGCCCCGGCCATGCGGGTGAAGAGCGGCATCATGGTGGGCTTGGGGGAGACGCCAGACCAGGTGCTCGCCCTCATGGCCGACTGGCGCGCCTCCCGCGTGGACATCGCCACCATCGGCCAGTACCTGCCCCCCTCCGAGCTGCACCTGCCCCTGCACCGCTTCGTGGAACCGTCCGAGTTCGACCTGTACCGGCAGAAGGGGCTGGAGATGGGCTTCCAGCGTGTGGAGTCCGCACCCCTGGTGCGGTCCAGCTATCACGCTGGGGAGGGCCTGGCCGAAATCGCCAAGAGCTGACGGCCGGGGGACCTCCCAGCAGGGTCAGGGGACCTCCTTCAGCACCGCCTCGGGTTGGACGATCTGCAGGTCGCTGCAGAGGCCCAGGAAGGCATCCAGGAAAGGCTTGTGGGCCGCACCGTAGATCACCAGGATCCGCTTCCCCGGGTAGAGGGCCGAAAGGGCCCGGATCCGCCCGGCGATCTTCAGATTCCGGTTCTCCCACAGGGCGAGACGCCCCCGGTCTGACCCGTCCTTCAGGCGCGTTCGCAGGTACACGGCCCATTGGGCGTCCACATCCGCCGCCGCATAGGCCGGCGAGTTCAGGTGGCGGAGGTAGGGCAGCAGGTCCCCCGCCGCCACGGCCGCATCCCGGCGCTCCTGGCTCTCCCGGTGGACTGACGCCTTCGCGGTCCCGGCCAACAGGGGCGCCTCCTTGCGGGAGACGGCGAGGGCCGCCATGACCTGCTCCAGCGGTTCCGGGGCCTCGAATTCGTCCACGCAGGCGATCCGCGCGTGGCCGAGTTTCCGGGCCAGGGGGATCGCCACCGCCTGGATCTCGTTGACGCGAGTGAGGTGGGCGTCCAGCTTGGCGGCCAGGGCCGCGGGGATCCGGTTCCGTGCGGGGCTTCCCTCGGGGATCCGGGACCAGGCCAGCAGCGCACTGGGCCATTCGTAGGCCGCCAGATGCTGGAGGGTCAAGGTCACGAGGGCAGCCGGTTCCGAAGACACGCCCTTCTGCGCCGCGAGGACCCGGGAGGCCTGCACCATGTCCAGGCGGAGAAGCGCCTGGGCCTCGTGGCCCAGCGCCAGCGACGCCTCCGCAAACTGGTCGAGCAGCACCTCGTGGATGGAGGTGGCCTTGGATCGCAGCTCCAGTTCGTGGATGTGGGGCCCGGGAAGCGCCTCCACGGCCACCACATCAGGCCTGAACGCCTCCAGGCGCTGGAGGAGCGCCTCCACCATGGCGGGCTGGAACCGGGCCTGGACCTCCCGGAAGTGGAAGGTTCCCAGCACCAGCACCTGGGTGCGCTCCGATTCGGGAACGAGGTGCTGGAGACGCACGAGTGGTAGAGGCTCCTGGATTGGGCCGGCCGGAAGGAGGATCGGGATGCCCCCCAGCGCCGTCAGGGCCATCGAGCGAAACGCCACGCCCATCGCCATCTCCGCAGGAGGTTTCATCAGACGAGGCCTACGCCCCCCGGTCACCCGCGTTTAGCCGCCGGCCCGATGACTGAAAAGGACAAGGGCTCCGGAAGCCGAGGCCCCGGAGCCCTTGTCTGTTTTTCAGTTCAGCTAGGCGTGAACTCGGGCCTCCGCCCCCAGGAACTGCTGCTCGAAGGCCGCCCAGTCCAACGCATCCGTGCCTGCAGCCTGCGGCTTGTCGGAGGTCCGCAGACGGGTGATCTCGTCCTGGTACCAGTCGATGACGGGTTGGCCGATCTTCAGGGCGGGAAGTTCCCCAGCCAGGTCGGAGGGCGTCATCAGGCAGACCCAGCCCCGGTCATAGGGGCTGTGCATGAGCTCGCCGGGATCCGTGAGCAGGCCCGCGTTGTCGTGCTCGATGCGGCCGCTGAGGGGCGCGGCCACATGGACCTCGCCCGTGGCCCCCTTCAGGGTGAAGAGAGGATCACCCTGCTTCACGACCTTGCCCCGCTCGGGAAGCACCACCGTCTTCACGGCACCCAGGGCCTTGCGCACGAAATCATCGATGCCCACGCGGATCTGGCCTTCGGGCTCGATCCGGACCCACGCATGGCCCGCCGACAGGAAGGCACCGCCGGGCACGCAGAATTCGCTGGCAGACACGACCTCGGCCATTTCAGGAGCGACCACGCGCACATTGGGACGGCGCTGAGCTTCGATGCGCGCCGTGCGCTTGATGAGCAGCTTCTTGGCGAACTCCGCCAGCTCGTCGGCGGTGAAGGGCTTCTGCACATACTCGCAGGCACCCTGCTGGAGCGTCTGGACCGCGGTCTCGATGCTGCCGTAGCCGGTGATGACGACCACATCCACATCGGGGCGCAGGTGCTTCGCCGCCTTCACCACATCCACGCCATCCATGTCCGGCATCTTGAGGTCGGTGAAGAGGAAGTCGTAGTCGTTCCGCTGGATCAGGCCCAGAGCCTCCGGGCCGTGCTCCACGGTGTCGACACTGTAGCCCTCCAGGACCAGGATGCGGCGGAAGGAGTCGAGCACCACCGCCTCATCGTCCACGGCGATGATCCGGGCCTTGGGATTGGGCACCTCCACGCGCTTGAGGCTCTTGGCCTCATGGGTGAAGTCCAGGCGGATCGAGGTGTTCAAGACCGCCTCGCGGGCCTGGCGTTCCCGTTTCTCGTGCATGCGGCGGAGGCTCGTACGCACCAGGAAGTCGATGCCCACGAAGGCAACGAACATGATGATGATCAAAAGGGCGGTCATGGGGACCTCCTAGGTGGTGGTGGGAATGGGGGGCTGGCCGCCGTCCGGGGTGTCTTGGGGGCCGGCTGCCGTAGGAATGCGAAGGGTGAATTGGGTGCCCTGGCCAGGTTCGCTCTGTACCTCGAGGGCGCCGCCGTGGGCCTCGACGATGCCCCAGCTGACTGCGAGCCCAAGCCCCGTGCCATGGTTGCCCTTGGTGGTGTAGAAGGGCTCGAAGATGCGGGGCAGGTCTTCGGCGGCAATGCCGCGTCCGCTGTCCTTGATGACGAGCTCGATGGAGCCGTCAGGTCCCGAGCGCGTGCTGGCCCGGATGGTCCCGCCCTCGGTGCCGATGGCATCTCCCGCATTGAGCAGCAGGTTCACGGCCACCTGCTGGATCTGGTTGGCATCGGCATGGGCGAGGGGCAGTTCCGCCGCCAGGTCCAACGACAGGTCCACCTGGTTCAGCGACAGCTGCGTCATCACCACGGACACCGCCCGCCGCACGACTTCATTGAGGTCCATGGGCTTCCGCGCCGGAGCCGTGGGGCGGGCGAAATCCAGGAGTCCCCGGATGATCCCCCGGCAGCGCACTGTCTCCCGGACGATCACATCGAGGTCTTCGCAGGCGGAGGCGTCACCCTCCATCCGCTTTCGCAGCAGGGAGGCATAACTGAGGACGCCGGTCAGCGGGTTGTTGATCTCATGGGCGACGCCCGCAGCCAGCCGACCCACGGAGGCGAGCTTGTCGGCCTGGGCCAGCTGCCCCTGAGTCTCGGCCAGCCGTTGGGTCATGGCGTTGAAGGCCCCGGCCAGCTCGCCCAGTTCATGGCGACCGCTCACGGGGATGGTGGTCGAAAGATCTCCTTCGCCCACCCGCCGCGTGCCTGCCACCAGCGCCGCCACGGGCTCCACCACCAGCCGGCGGTTCATCCACCAGAGAATGAAGCTGCCCGCGAGCATGGCGAGGATGGCCGAAGCGGCGATCACCGCCCGGCTGTGGGCGATCTCCCGGTCCACCTCCGCCAGCGACACATTCACATCCAGCACGCCCAGCAGGCTCTGCTTGGCGCTGTGGGCGTGGCAGTCCGCCGTCGAGCAGGTCGGTTCGTTGGGGATGGGGTTGATGAGGCCCAGAACGCGCGTTCCGTCCGGAGCGCGGAAGGTCCGGGCGCGGGCCTGGATTTCCAGGCGCTCCAACGGCCGTCCTTCCGCGTGGCAGGCGTAGCAGGCCTCGCCCCGGATATCGAGGCTGGTGCCGATCTCCTCGTTGGCCGAGGAGAACATGATCCGCCCCTCCTTGTTGAAGACGCGGACCTTGCGGATGCCCTCCTCCTGGAGCTCGCCCACGGAGCGGATCTGCCGGTGCAGATTCTCCCGGCGGTTCTCAAGCATGTCGAAGTGGGTGGCGCTCTTGATCGTTTCGCTCAGCTGGTCGGCGCTGCGGGTTCGTTCGGCCAGGAGCTGAGCCGTATGCGACCGCAGGATGACCACCGCCATGCCGCCGATCACCAGCGCCGTCGACAGACCGGCGCCGAGGATCAGACGGGTGCCGATGCGGGTTCGCATGGCTCAGGCCCCCTCTTCCGGCCGGTGGCCATCGGCCACGGGACCATCGGGGAAGATGGAGAAGTTGCGCACCGCGAAGGCGAACACCGCCATGCCCGTGGCCACCAGGCCCAGCGAGACGATGATCTCCATGCCCGAGGGCAGGTAGCGCGTGCCCGAAGCCGCTTCCATGCCCGTGATGCTGACATTCAGGCGGTTCATGACGAAGCCCAGCACCGCCAGGAAAGCCCCGCCCACCAGCCAGTTCGGATTGGTGCGCAGACGACGGAAGGACATCAGGATCACCGGCAGGATCACGCCCAAGGTGAATTCGAGCAGGAACATCTGGCCCTCGTAGCCGAAGTCCCGGATGCTGCCGAAGGCGTGGTTGCGGTTGATGGCCTGAAGCCGCATGAGGCCGTAGATGCCGAGGGCCACGACCATGCCGCGGGCCAGGGGCTCCAGCAGGTCCATCTCCAGATGACGGTGGAAGGCCCGGCCGCTGAGGTAGGACTCCAGGATCACCATGCCGATGCCCGCGCCGATGGCGGAGATGTAGAAGTGGAGGGGCAGCATGGGGGAATACCAGAGCGGATGGAGCTTGCTCGGCACGATGAGGTAGAGCGTTCCCAGCGAGGACTGGTGGAGGGTCGAGAGGATGACGCCGATGATGACGAGCGGAGTGATGAGCCGGTGGATGATCCGCGCCGGGGTATGGAGGCCGAAGCGCTCGAAGACCACGGGGGAGAATTCCACGGCCAGCACGGTGGTGTAGAGCATCACGCACCAGGCCACTTCGAACATGACGGAGTGGGGGTTCCAGTAGACGATGGCGTGCCAGATGCGCCAGGGCTGGCCCAGGTCCAGCAGCAGGGCCACGATCACGAAGGCATAGCCCAGGAAGCCCGTCAGGATGGTCGGCCGTACGATGGGCTCGAAGCGCTTGAGGTTGAAGAGGTGGACCACGGCGGTCAGCGTGAAGGCGCCGGCGGCCAGGCCCACACCGCAGAGCAGGTCGAAGCCGATCCAGAGGCCCCAGGGGAACTGGTCGCTCAGGTGCGTGACGGCGCCGAGCCCCTTGGTGAAGCGGATCACGGTGACGGCGCAGAAGGCCAGGAAGAGCACGACGAAGACGGCCGTCCAGAAACCGGGGCGGAACCGACGGGGAGCGAGCGTGGCGAGGGTGTTCATGACCGGTCCTCCCGACCGTGGTTGTGTCCGTTGCCGTTGGATTCCGCCTTGGCCACATCCACGCGGCGGGCCGTGATCCAGTGGACGCCGTAGAGGAAGACGCCCCATACGCCCACGAAATCGGGAATGTTGGAGAGCACCTGCCAAGTGCGCATGGCCGGGGGATCGGCGGGCAGGTTCGACTTGAGGCCCAGCTTGTCGAAGGGAGCGCTGGAAATCATCATCACCGAGGTGCCGCCGGCCTCGGTGAGTCCGTAGATGTGGTCCACATAGGCGCCCGGCTTCTGCCGGATGCGCGTCCGGGCCTCCCAGATCAGATCCTCCTTCTTGCCGAAGATGGTGGCCTCGGCCGGGCAGGCCTCGGCGCAGGCCGTGGGCTTGCCCTCCTTCAGGCGCCCGGCGCACAGGATGCACTTCCCCACCACGGGCACCGGCCGGTCCCACTGGTACTTCGGGATCTCGAAGGGGCAGGCCATCATGCAGTAACGGCAGCCCATGCAGCGCTCGGCATCGTAGACCACCGGTCCCTCGGGCGTTTTCTTCAGGGCGGCGACGGGGCAGACGGAGGCGCAGGTCGGCACCTCGCAGTGCATGCACATGCGGCGGACATTGAGGCCTTCCCGTTCCTGGACCGTGGTCCAGGTATAGGCCGTCAACACCTCCTCTACCTTGCCCGGTAGCTTGTTCTGCTCCTTGCACGCGGAGCTGCAGGCGCCGCATCCGATGCAGCGCGTAGCGTCGAAGAGAAGGCCCATGCCCATGGGTTCTCCTGTCTTATCAACCTCCTCCGGAGGGATTCCGGAGGGTTTCGACAGGAAGCATCCACCCTCCCAGGAGCATAGTCAACCCCTTGGTAGTAATTAAAAATGACTATCTTGTCGTGTAAAAGATAAAAGCCCCGCGGCTGCGGGGCTTTTATGAGAAATCAAAGATAGTTAAGCCTTCTTGGCCTTAGGGCAGTCGGCCTTCTTGCAGTCGGCGTTTTTATCGCACGCCTTATCCCCCTTACAGGTCGTCTTATCGGCCTTGCAGCACTCCTTGCAGGCCTTGGGGGCGACCGCCTCCTTGGGCTTGTCCTGAGTGAAGGCGGTGACGGCGAAGGCCGCGACCGCGAGCGAAACGAGGAACTTCTTCATGGGTGACTCCTAAGTAGGAAATGCCAGGGTACCTCAGTCCCGGGGCGGGCTTCGATCACATCCCGCCCCTGCGGAGTTCGGGATTGAAAACGCCCCGCATATGCGGGGCGTTTTCACGAACTGCAAAGCGGCTGATTAATACATGTCTTCCATGCCGCCCATGCCGGGGCCCGCGGGAGCCGCGGACTTGGGCTCGGGGATCTCGGTGATGATGGCTTCGGTGGTCAGCATCATGGAGGCCACGGAGGCGGCGTTGCGCAGGGCGGACTTGGTCACCTTGGCGGGATCGACGACGCCGAACTTGACCATGTCGCCGTACTCGTTGGTGGCGGCGTTGTAGCCGTAGTTGTCCTTGCCCTCGCGGACGGCGTTGACGACCACGGAGCCTTCGACGCCGGCGTTGTTGGCGATCTGGCGGAGGGGCTCCTCCAGGGACTTGCGGACGATGTCCACGCCGGTGGCCTGGTCGCCGGTGAGCTTCAGCGCGGCGAGCTTGGTCAGGCTGCGGAGCAGCGCGACGCCGCCGCCAGCCACGATGCCGTCTTCCACGGCGGCCTTGGTGGCGTGCATGGCATCTTCCACGCGGGCCTTCTTCTCCTTCATCTCGGTCTCGGAAGCCGCGCCCACCTTGATCACGGCGACGCCGCCCACGAGCTTGGCCAGACGCTCCTGCAGCTTCTCCTTGTCGTAGTCGCTGGTGGAGACCTCGACCTGGGCGCGGATCTGCTTCACGCGGCCCTGGATGGCCTCGCTGGCACCGGCGCCCTCGACGATGGTGGTGTTCTCCTTGTCGATGACGATCTTCTTGGCGCTGCCGAGGTCAGCCAGCGTGAGGTTCTCGAGCTTGAGGCCCAGGTCCTCGCTGATGGCCTTGCCGCCCGTCAGGATGGCGATGTCTTCCAGCATGGCCTTGCGGCGGTCGCCGAAGCCGGGAGCCTTCACGGCGGCCACATTCAGGGTGCCGCGGATCTTGTTCACCACGAGGGTGGCCAGCGCTTCGCCGTCCACATCCTCGGCGATGATCAGCAGGGGGCGGCGGCTGTTGACGACCTGCTCCAGCAGGGGCAGGAGGTCGCGCATGTTGGAGACCTTCTTCTCGTAGGCGAGAATGTAGGGGTTCTCCAGCTCGACCTTCATCTGGTCGGGGTTGGTCACGAAGTAGGGGCTGAGGTAGCCACGGTCGAACTGCATGCCCTCGACCACGGTCAGCTCGGTGTCGCGGCCCTTGGCCTCTTCCACCGTGATGACGCCGTCCTTGCCGACCTTGGCCATGGCTTCCGCGATGATCTTGCCGATCTCGGCGTCGCCGTTGGCGGAGATGGTGCCGACCTGGGCGATGGCGTTGCCCTCGACGGGCTTCTTGATCTCGTCGATGGCGGCCACGACGGTATCGACGGCGAGGTCGATGCCCTTCTTGATCTCCATGGTGTTGGCGCCGCTCACGACGGCCTTGATGCCCTCGCGGTAGATGGCGCGGGCCAGCACGGTGGCGGTGGTGGTGCCGTCGCCGGCGATGTCGGAAGTCTTGGAGGCGACCTCACGCACCAGCTGGGCGCCCATGTTCTCGTGCTTGTCCTTGAGCTCGATCTCCTTGGCGACGGTGACGCCGTCCTTGGTCATGAGCGGGGAGCCGAACTTCTTCTCGATGAGGACATTGCGGCCCTTGGGGCCGAGGGTGACCTGCACCGCGTCGGCGAGCTTGTTCACGCCGCGCAGGATCGCCTGGCGGGCATCTTCGGCATAGATGATGGACTTGGCCATGTGTATCTCCTTGGTCTCTTGGGTGTCTTAGCCGACGATCGCGAGAATCTCGTCTTCGCGCACGATCACATGATCGACGCCGTCGATCTTCACTTCCGTGCCGCTGTACTTGCCGATCAGCACTTTCTGGCCAGCCGCCACGGACATCGGGTTGCGGGTGCCGTTCTCGTTGATCTTGCCCTCGCCGACGGCCACCACTTCAGCCTCCATGGGCTTCTCCTTGGCGGTGTCGGGGATGATGATGCCGCCCTTGACGGTTTCGGCTGCGTCGACGCGCTTGAGCACCACGCGGTCGGACAGAGGCTTGATGGCCATGGGACCTCCTTGGAAAGAAAGTGAAAAGGAACGAAGGGGGCTGTTAGCACTCACCAACAGCGAGTGCCAAGTCTGGCACTCCCCGAAACCCCGGTCAAGGCTGAAAGATGCGGGGCACGACAAAATCTTAGTTTATTTATATTAGATTTTCTTCTTGTTTGGATTACATCTTGAAATCGGCTTCGGTTTCCGGTTTGAGGTGTAGCCTCGACTACATGGAACACTTGGCGACCCTGCGCGACCTGCAAGCCACCCTGGACTACCTCCGAACCATCGAACGAGACCTATCGGCCCTGCCTCCGGATCTTGCATCGCTGGACGCCCGCCTCAAGGCCATCGAAAAGCAGACCGCCGACAAGACCAAGGCCCTCGAGACCGCCCGGACCTACATCCAGCTGAAATCCAAAGAGCTGATCCAGGCCGAGAAGGACGAAGAGCGCGCCCGCGCCGCGGTCAAGACCACCAGCCAGAAGATCCAGTACACCGCCGCCATCCGCGAGCTGGACGAGAAAGAGCGCATGCGCTCTCAGATCGCCCGGCCCCTGAAGGCCCTCGAGACCGAAGCCAAAGCGCTTGAGCAGGCCCTCGCGGCGCTCGAAGCCGAGCGGGCCACCCTCCAGGTCCAGTTCGACGAACTGCACGGCGTATTCCTCGATGAGCACGCCAACCAGGTGGAAGGACGAAAGAAGCTCAAGGCCCAGCAGGCCGCCCTCGAAGCCAAGCTGGCGCCGCCCGAGGTGGCCCGTTTCCATCGCCTGGCCCACGCCCGCCAGGGCCGCGTGGTCGTCCCCGTCGAGAACGGCGCCTGCTCCGGATGCCATGTCAAGCTCCGTGGCCCCTTCCTCTTCCAGCTGAAGGAAGCCAAGGGAGCCGTGGTCTGCGAGTCCTGTCAGCGGATCCTTTTCCTGCCGTGAGCCTGGCCGAGCGCATCGAGGGGCTGCGGGCCCGCATCCGCCGCGCCTGCGAGGCGGCGGACCGCGACCCGGGCGGCGTCGAGCTGCTGCCGGTCTCCAAGAAGCAGCCCCTGGCCCTGATCCAGGAGGCCGCGGCCCTCGGCTTCGGCCGCTTCGGCGAGAACTATGTGCAAGAAGGCGCCGACAAGGCCGCCGCGGCGCCGGACCTCGCCTTCGTGCTCCTGGGGCCCCTCCAACGGAACAAGGCCAAGCCGGCCCTCCAGCATTTCGCGGAAATCCAGAGCCTCGACCGCCCCGAACTCGCCGAACGCCTGCGCCATCTGGCCGGAGAGCTCGGCGTCGTGCGGCCCGTCTGGATCCAGGTGGACCTCTGGGACGAGGCCACCAAGCTGGGCGGTTGTGCAGAGGCCGATCTGCCCCAGCTGCTCGCGGCCCTGAGCGGCGATCCGCATCTCCCCCTCCGCGGCCTCATGGCCATCCCGCCTCCAGACGACGGGGCCGCCTTCACCCAGCTGGCGGCCCTGCGCGAGCGCCTTCAGCAGGAGCTCGGCCTGCCCTTGCGCCTCAGCATGGGCATGAGCGCCGACCTCGAAGCCGCCGTGACGGCCGGCTCCGATCAGATCCGCATCGGCACCGCGTTCTTCGGTGAGCGCCGGTACTGAGGTGCCGGGCCACCTTCCCGGAGGTAGGCCTCGCGATCTTCGACGCTTCGTGATTGGATGACTCTCTCATCCTCCGGAGCCCAGATGACCACGATCAAGACCGCCACTGCCACCCTTCCGGTCAGCGCCGACGCGCTCTACGGCTTCCTCTCCGACCTGTCCAAGCACCGCACCTTCCTCGAGCCGGCGGCCATGAACTTCCAGGGCGAGGCCGACCGGCACAGCTATGTCATCGAGGTCATGGGCATGAAGATGCCGCAGGAGCTCGTGGCCAAGACCCGCACACCTGGCCAGCTCGTGAGCCTGGTGCCCGGCGCGAAGAAGATGTTCGACCACGAGCTGCGCTTCGAGATCGCGGCGGCTGGGGAAGGCAGCACCCTGCGCTTGGTGGACGAGGCCGACATCCCCATGATGATGGCCATGATGGGTGCCGAAAAGCTGCTGCAGGGCCAGCTGGACTCGGCCCTGGCGCGAATCCAGGAGCTGGCAGGCGAAGGGAAGCTGGTCTAGGGGGTCTGGGAGGTGATCCTTAGCTGTTTCTTTGAAAGGATGTTCTTCCTCACGGCATGACCTGATATCGGGCACCCTGCCCGTCCCTCCCGGAGATCCCATGCGCCCTGCCCTGCTGCTCGCTGTCCTGCCGTCGCTTCTGGCCGCCCAGGAATCCGTCACCACGCTCAAGGACCAGAAGGGCCTGGCGGTGACGATCTACAACGACAACTTGGCCCTGGTGAAGGACCTGCGGGAGGTACGGCTGCCCAGGGGCGAGGCCCGGCTGGCCTTCCAGGAGGTCTCGGCCCAGATCCGACCCGAGACGGCCCTGTTGCGCAACCTCACGGCCCCGAAGGATTTCTGGGTGGCGGAGCAGAACTTCGACTTCGACCTGCTCACCCCTCAGAAGCTGCTGGAAAAATATGTCGGCGAGAAAGTAACGGTGGTGCGCACCGTGCCCAACGACTCCGGCGCGGGGTCGAAGGAGGTGCGAGAGGAGGCCACGGTGCTGGCCACCAACAACGGCACCGTGCTGCAGTTCGCCGACCGCATCGAGACCAGCGTGCCCGGCCGCCTCATCTATCCGAAGGTGCCCGGCAACCTGCGCGCCCGGCCCACCCTCGTCATCACCCTCAACAGCGGCGCAGACCGGGCCCAGCAGCTGGAGCTGAGCTACCTCACGGGCGGCCTCTCCTGGCGTGCCGACTATGTGGCCAACCTCGCTTCCGACGAGAAGACCTTGGATCTCAGCGGCTGGGTGACCCTCACCAACCAGAGCGGGGCCGCCTATCCCAACGCGACCCTCCAGTTGGTGGCGGGGGATGTGAACCGGGCCAAGGAGCGGCCCGACCGGGCCTATGCCGTGGGTGCCATGATGGAGAGGGCCATTGCGCCGGCACCCAAGATGGCCGAGGAAAGCCTCTTCGAATACCACCTCTACACCCTGGACCGCCCCACCACCCTGGCCGTGAACCAGACCAAACAGGTGGCCCTGCTGAGCGCCAGCGGCGTGCCGGTGCGCAAGGAGTACCTGCTCCGGGGCCAGACCTACTACTACTCCGGCAGCTACGGCGACCTGGGCGAGAAGCAGAAGGTGGGCGTCTTCGTCGAGTTCGACAACAAGGAATCCAGCCGCCTGGGCATGCCCCTGCCCAAGGGCATCCTCCGCGTCTACAAGCGCGACAGCGAAGGCCGCGCCCAGTTCGTGGGCGAAGACAATGTGGACCACACGCCCAAGAACGAGCTGGTGCGCCTGAAGCTGGGAGACGCCTTCGATGTGACCGCCAAGCGCAAGCAGACCGACTACAAGAGCCTGGGCCGCCAGGGGAAGTTCGGCAGCGTCCACGAAAGCGCCTTCGAGATCGTGCTGAAGAACGCCAAGAAGGAATCCGTCACCGTGAGCGTGCTGGAGCCCCTGCCGGGCGACTGGGAAATTCTGCAAAGCAGCCACCCCGCCGTCAAAGAAGCTGCCGGAACGGCCCGGTTCAAGGTGACCGTGCCCGCCGAAGGCAGCGCCACCTTGACCTATCGGGTGCGGGTGAAGTGGTAGGAGGGGTCTTCGAACTCCGGGCCTGAAATCCGCCATACTGACCTTCCATGCCCCTTCCCGCCCGCTTTCTCGCCCGCCTGCGACGCCTGCCGCTGCGGTTGCGCGGGCGTTTGGCCGGGGGCACGGAGGGCTTGCATCCCTCCCGGTTCAAGGGCGCCGGCCTCACCTTCGTGGAGAACCGGCCCTATGTGCCCGGCGACGATCCCCGCTTCATCAACTGGCCCCTGACAGCCCGGGCCGGCGAGCCCATCCTCAAGCGGTTCGAAAGCAGCCGCGACCTGGTGCTGTGGCTGGTGGTGGATCCCTCGCCGTCCATGTTCCTGGGCGATCCCGTCTCGCCCCTGCGCTGGGCCCTGGAGCTCTGCGGCGCGGCCTTCGCCACCCTGCAGACCACGGGGGATCGCCTGGGCCTGATCGTTCCCGGGGATGGCCGCACGCCCGCCCTGCGCATCGCACCCAAACGGGGGCGCATCCACGGCCTCCGCATCCTCGAGACCCTGGCGGAACGGGGGCCCTCCCTCCCGACCGAGGCCGCCTGGCGTGAGGCGCTCGGCCACTGGGGCCAGCACGGGAAGGGCCACCGCCTCTGGCTCTTCAGCAACGGAGCGGGGTTGCAGGGCCTGGCTCCGCTGCTCAAGCCCCTCGCCACGCGGCATCGCCTGGTGTGGTTCCAACCCGAGGCGCCCGAAGATCGCCAGGGCATGACCTGGCCCGATCCGGGCTTCTCCCCCACCATCGAACGGCAGCGCTGGGATCTGTTGGAGGATCCCGTGGTGAAGCTGAATGCGTGGCTCCGGGCGGGGGGAGCGTGATGGAGGCCGGAGGTTCCTCCAATGGCCCGTCCATGCCGGGAATTCGCCTGCGAATTCCCGGCACGATCCTGATGCTGGCGAACCTGGCAGCCTCCGCCGCGCCCGCGTGGAAAGCGCCGGCCCAGCTGAACCTGGGCGAACTGCAGGCGCTGGAGCTGCGGGAGGAGGACCCCACCCGGCCCGCCCTGCCGCGCCCCACGGTGGAGGACCGCCTGGGCCCGCTGCGTCTGCGCGCCATGGAACCCCTCCCGGATGGCCGGGGCTGGCGCTTCCAGGTGCAAGCCCTGGAGCCGGGCCCGGCGGTGATTCCCGCGCTGGATCTGGGCAACGGGCAGCGGAGCCCGGAACTGCGCCTGGAGGTGCCCCGCACCATCCCCTACGGCGGGCCCTGGGTGGGGTTCGGCGGCGGCAATGACGATCGCCTGCCGGCCATCCCCTTCCCCTGGGCCTGGGCCTCCCTGCTGCTGCTGCCGCCCCTGGCCCTTCTGGCCTGGGGCATCCGCCATTGGCGTCAAGGCTCCGGCCAGCGCCGCCTCCGCCATGCGGCCCTTGGCTTCCGGCGCCAGTGGCCGCCCGTGAACAAGGACCGGGCGACCCTGGACGCCGCGCATGGCATCGGTCGGGACCTGCTGGCCGCCCGCTTCGGGGAGGCTGCCCGGGCCTGGGGGCCCGCGGAGTTCCAGGCCCGCAACCTCGACCCCTGGGACCAGTGGGCGAAGAGCCTCGATGCGGCCCGCTTCGGCCGCACGGAGCCGCCCTTCCCCGCCTCCGACCCCCTGCTGGCCGCCCTGGACACCCGCGGCGGCGGAAAGGAAGGCGCATGATCGGCCTGCGCCATCCCCTGCTGCTGCTGGTGGCCGTGCCCCTGGTGATCTGGGCCTGGCGCGTGGTCTACCGCTGGGGAATCCCCGCTTCGCGTCCCTCGGGTCGCCTGGCGCGGCTCAGTTCCCACTGGCTGCCTCCGCTGGTGGCTCTGACCCTGGGCTTGGCCGCAGCCGGTCCTGAATGGCGACGCCCCCTGCGAGGCCTCGCTCCCGTGGTGGATTTCGCGGTGGTGCTCGATGGCAGCAGCAGCATGCAGATTCTCGACCGGCCGGACGAGGATCGCTGGCACGCGGCCCGCCGCACCCTCGCCCAGTTCGTCCTGCGGCGTCCCGAGGACCGCTTCGCGCTGGTGCTCTTCAGCGCCCACCCGGTGACCCTCAGCCCCCTCACCTCGGATCACACGCGCCTGCTGCGGATGCTGGCCCGGCTCGACCTCGACAGCCGGGACGACGGCACGGCCATCGGCTCGCCCCTCATGACCGCCGTGCGCCGCCTGGAGGACAGCCCCGCCCGGAGCCGGGTCATCCTGCTCATCACCGACGGCGTCCAGAACCGCGGCCGGGTCACGCCCCAGGAGGCGGCGGAGGAAGCCCACCACAACGGCATCCGCATCCATACGGTGGCCCTGGGCACCGACGGCGAGAGCCTGGTGCCCCTGGAGGGCGGCGGCTTCGCGCGTCTCCGCGTGGAAGTGGACCACGCCACGCTCAAGGAGATCGCCCACCTCACGGGCGGGGAGTCCTTCAGCGCCGAGGATCCGGGCGGACTCGCCCGCAGCCTGGCCGCGGTGGATCAATTGGAGAAGACCCTCCTGCCCGTGGATCCACCCACCGAGGGCCAGCCCCTGGCCCGCTGGTGCCTGCTGGCCGCCGCCCTGCTGATCCTCCCGCTGGCCCTCGACCTCGCCTTCAAGCGGGGTCGCCCGCGGCCCGCCTGGGTGGTGGGACCATGAACCTGCCCTTCACCCACCCGGGCCTCCTGGCGCCCTTCGGCCTCGCGATCCTGCTGGTGCTGGGGCTCGCCCTCCGCGCCCACCTGCAGCCGGGTCTGGGTGTGCAGGTCGTGGGCCAACGACCGCTCTGGCAGGGACTGGGCCTGGCCCTGATCCTGGCCGGCCTGGGCCTCGGCCTGGCGGAGCCCCGCTGGGGCCTGCCGGAGTTCCCGCGGCTCACGGTCCATGTGGTGCTGGATGCCAGCCGATCGATGGCCGTGCCCGATGCGGAGGGGCGGACCCGGTGGGAGGCGGCCGTGACCGCCCTGGATCGCATCTGGTCCCACCCCCAACCCGGTATCCGCTGGGGCCTGGACCTGCTCACGGGCGACGCCATCCCTGTCCAGCCTCCCGGTGAGGATCGGACCCTCCTCCGGGAAGCTCTGCGCGCCGTGGCCCCCGGCGATACCGGATCCCCCGGCACGAGCCTGGGCCGGGGCCTGCCCCAGGTGGCGGCCCAGGCGGACCGGGACACTCCGGCAGTGATCCTGCTGCTCAGCGACGGCGAGGAGACCTGGGAGTCACCGGAGGAAGCCCTGCCCAGGGCCGTCGAGGCTCTCAAAAAGGCCCGGTTGCCCGTCTGCGTGCTCGCCTACGGGGACGGCCAACCCCATGCGGTGCCGCCCCGGACCGGCGCCCAGGCTGCAGTCTCCAGTGCCGAGCCCGCAGTCAGCACCGCCCATCCCGACTTCCTCGCGCACCTCGCCCAGGCCACGGGCGGGCAGGTGTTCAAGGATGGCGAGGCTGCCGCCGCGGGACTTCAGGCCTTGGCCGCGGGGAAGCTACCCCTGCCGGCCCGGCGCTCCCTCCAGCCGGCGCACCCCGAAGCTGGAGCCTGGCTGGCCCTGGTCGGGCTGGCCCTTTGGCTGGCCTTCGCCGGGAAGCCCATGGCCCGCTGGCGCCCCATCTTGCTCCTGGCCCTGGCGCTGGCCGCGCCAGCCCTGCGCGCCCAGAGCCCTCCGGGGCGGCTCTGGGCCCCGGCCAGCGTGAAGGCGTGGTTGGCCCAGCGGGCCATCGAGGGGGGCGATCTGCCCGGAGCCCGGCACTGGCGCCCCTCGGACGCCAAGCCCGCCCATGTCCTCCTGGCCGCCCAGATCGACCTGCGGACCGGCTTCCCCGAGGATGCCCTGAAAGTCCTCTCCCCCTTGGTGGGCCAGGGCTCCCCGCGCCCGGTTCCCGCCTGGCGGGCCCCGGCCCTGCTGCTGGCCGCCCGCGCCCACCTCGATGCCCAGCGGCCCGCCGAAGCCCGCGCCCTACTGGAACGGCTGCTCCTGGAACAACCGGGTCAGCGGGAGGCCATCCACGATCTGCAGACCCTTGTGCGGGACGCCACGCCCCCGCCACCGCCCGATCCCAAGAAACCGCCCCCGCCACCCCCGCCCCGCCCCAGCATGGGCGCCCAGCAGGACGAGCTGGAGGGTCTCAAGCAGCGCCTGCCCAAACCGCCGAAGTCGGCGGGTGGAGTAAGGGACATCTAAAGGGGATCAAAAAAGGCGGCCAGATGGCCGCCTTTTCAAGGTCCAGGCTGAAAACCGTCAGCTACTTGCTACCCAGCCAGGCGGCGAACTCGGTGCCGGTGCGGAAGGCGCCGACCTGGCGGCGGATCTCCTTGCCGTTCGCGTCGAGGATGACCAGGGTCGGGAAGGCGCTCAGCTTGAACTGGTCGGCCAGCTTGGTGCCCTCAGGAAGGGGGGTCCCATCCCGCTTCTGCACCAGGGCCGAGTAGGGTACGACCTTGGCCAGGGCGGCGGCACCCTCGGCGCTGGGGAAGACATTCTTCTGCAGGTGCTGGCAGGGCCCGCACCATTCGGCCCAGAGGTCCATGAAGATGACCTTCTTTTCGGCCTTGGCGCGCTTCAGGGCAGCCTGGTAGTCGTGCTCCCACTTCACGGGTCCCTGGGCCACCAGGGGCGCGGCGATGAGCAGGAGGGCGGCGAGGGACTTCATGCTAGGACTCCGGGAAAGGGGCGGCCAGGCCGCATGGGGTTTGGATGGCGACAACCGGAAATTCGTTCCGACCCATCAGGATACCCAGGCTAATCCTCCAGGATGGCAGTCCGTAATCCCATGCGACCGGCAAGTGCCGAACCCCATCCCCACCAAGGAGGCCGCCCATGCGCGCCATCATGATTCCGCTGGCCCTGGCGGCCAGCCTCAGTCTTCCCCTGGCCGCGCAGAGCGCGCGGTTCATCAAGGTGGACATCGTCTCCAAGACGATGATGCAGCACCACCACAAGCAGAAGGGCGTGGACGGCCCCACGGAAGTCCACATCCGCATGCCCATCAGCCTGGCCAAGGGCGTCCTCGACATGGCCGGCGAAGGCGAGATCAAGGTCAACGGCGAGACCAGGAAGGGCATGAAACCCGAACAGCTCCAGAAGCTGTTGTCCGACGCCAAGGCCGGCGACCTGCTCCTGGAAATCACCACGGATAAGGGCGATCACGTCCGCGTCACCGTCGAGTAACCGGGAGCCCGGTCCGTGCTACTTCAAGCCCCGCTCCGGCGGGGCTTCTTTGTGTAGGCTGGAGCCATGGAATCCCTGACCGAACTCCGCGTGCGCTATGCCGAGACCGATGCCATGGGCATCGTCCACCACGCCACCTATCCGGTGTGGATGGAACTGGGGCGCAGCGACTTCCTGCGCGAGCTCGGCCAGAGCTATGCCGAATGGGAAGCCCGCGGCGTGCGGCTGGTGGTGAACGAGATCCGGGTGCGGTTCCGCGCACCGGCCCGCTACGACGAGCTGGTGCAGGTGCGGACCTTCCTCCGGGAAACCGGGCGTCGCCGCATCGTGTTCGGGTACCGCATCGAGCGGGACGGGGTCCTGCTGGCCGAAGGCGAGAGCACCCACCTGGTGGCGGGCTCCGACAATCGCGCCCGGGTGCTCCCCGAGGATCTGCTGACCCTGGTTCAGCGGCCCTGATCGAGGCAGGTGGACAGCAGGGCCGCCAGGGCCTCCATGACCCGGCGCCGACTGTCGCTGAAGGCATCCGTCTGGAAGCTCTGGAAGCTCACCAGGCCCGCCGGTCGGGGGCCCCAGCCCAGGGGCACGCCGTACCAGGAATGGGGGATGAGCCCTGTGGCCTGCTCCGCGGGTGTGAGCAGGCTGCCGGCGGCCGTGCCTTCCTCCAGGGTGCGGATGTAGACCGACCGACGGTTGGCGAGGACCCGCTCGGAGAGCCCGGCCCGGTCCGACAGGCGCCGGGAGGGGTGCTGCCGGGCCCGCCCCCCCTCGTGATAGAGCACGAAATTCAGCTGATCGCCCTCCCAGTCCGCCAGGGCCACATAGAAGCAGGCCAGCCCGAGGGGCTTGAAGCAGACTTCCAGGAGGGCTTCGCTGAGCTCCAGGGGGGTCCGTCCTGGCCGGAGGCGCTCCAGGGCCCCCAGGAGGAGGTCCCGGTCCTCGTCCAGATGCCGCACCAGTTCCTCGGTGCTGTCCAGCCGCCCCTGGAGGGCCCGGAGTTCGCGCTCCAGCTGGGCCACCCTGCCCTCCCGTTCGGCCAACGCATCGTCCTTGGATTTTCCGCTGAAGAGACTCATCTGGAACCCTGAGGGGCTATGGCGCGACGGCCAATGATGGTTACCTAGAACCATGAAGAAGATGCGTCGGCAGATCTCCCTGTTCAATACCCTGACACGAAGGATCGAGCCCGTGGTGCCCGTGGTGCCCGGCACCGTCTCTTTGTATACCTGCGGGCCCACCGTCTACAACTTCGCCCACATCGGGAACCTGAGGACCTTCCTGTTCCAGGATCTCCTCAAGCGGACCTTCCAGGCCGCAGGTCATGATGTCCGGCACTGCATGAACATCACGGATGTCGAGGACAAGATCATCCGGGATTCCCAGGGCGCCCTGCCCGCCGACGCCTCCAACGAAGCCCGGCATGAGGCCATGAGAGCCCTCACGGATCGCTTCACCGGGATCTTCCTCGAGGACCTGGAGACCCTGCAGGTCCAGAAGGCGGATTTCCTCCCCCGGGCCACGGCCTACATCCCGCAGATGATCGGGCTGGTGCAGGCCCTTGAAGCCAAGGGCCTGGCCTACCCCAGGGAAGGCAGCGTCTACTACCGCATCGCCGGACTGCCCCAGTACGGCTGCCTGGCCCACCTGGATCGCGAGGGCATGCAGGCGGGCGCCTCCGTGGACGCCGACGAATACGAGCGCGACTCCGTCACCGACTTCGTTTTGTGGAAAGCGGCCAAGCCCGGCGAACCCTGGTGGGACAGCCCCTGGGGTCCCGGGCGGCCCGGGTGGCACATCGAGTGCTCGGCCATGGGCCTGGAGCTGCTGGGCGAGCGCGTGGACATCCACAGCGGGGGCGTCGACCTCATCTTCCCCCACCACGAGAACGAGATCGCCCAGAGCGAAGGCTGCCTTGGGCACCGCTGGGTCAACCACTGGGTTCACGGCGAGTTCCTCATGGTCGAGGGCCAGAAGATGGCCAAGAGCCTGGGGAACTTCTTCACGCTGCGCGACCTCGTGGCCAAGGGGGTGGATCCCATCGCCCTGCGCTACGCCATCCAGAGCAACCACTACCGCAAGGTGCTGAACTTCAGCTTCGAGGGCCTGCGGGCCGCGGAGAATTCCCTCAAGCGCATCCGGGCCTTCCGCAAGCGGATGGAGGGCGAAGGCCAGCCCGGGGGCGGACCCTGGGCCGAAGCCATCGAGCCTGCCATCCGCCTGAATCAGGCCCGCGAGCAGTTCTGGGCGGCCATGGCCGATGACCTCAACACCCCCGAGGCCCTGGCGGCCATCTTCACCCTCATCAGCGACCTCAATGCCCACGATGACCATGCGGCCCTCAGCCGGGAGGAGCGCGACGCTGTGCTGGCCTTCCTGGACGAGACCGATACCATCTTCGCCGCCTGGCCCCACGAGGAGGCCAGCCTGGATGCCGAGGTCGAGGCCCTCATCGAAGCCCGCCGGGCCGCCAAGGCCGCGAAGAACTGGCCCGAAGCCGACCGAGTCCGTGATCAGCTCAAGGCCCTGGGCATCGTCCTCGAGGACCGCAAGGACGGCACGGTGGGCTGGCGCCGAGGTTGAAGGCCGGCTTCACGCCAATGAAACGGCCCCGGGATCGGGGCCGTTTCGCGCTGGGACTTCCGCCCCTCTACCGGCTGAGGCGCCGGAGGGCGATGGTGATGAACTCCGGAGGGCCGGGCAACAGACCCGTATCCGCCACGGCATTCTGCCCTTCCTGGGTGAGCAGGAAGTGGATGATCTCGTTGGTGACGGGCGGCAGAGGCTTGCCGGGTTCCCGATTCAGGTAGGCGTAATAGAGGCGGGGCATGGGGTACCGGCTCGTGGTCACATTCTCCTGGGTCGGGAGCCGGGCATCCTCTCCGCGATAGGGCACCACGGGCAGCACCTTGTTGGCGAAATACCAGGACGCCATGGTGGCGATGGCAATGCCGCTCTGATCAGTCATCACGGCCTCGGCCAGCGAGGAGGCATCGTTGCGGTCCAGGATTCCAGGGCGGAACTCACCGTTGAGCAGGACCTTCTCCGCGATCGAGACCCGGGTGGCCGTCCCCGCTTCCCGGGTATAGGCATGGATGGGCAGCTTGGCCCACTCGCCCTTGAGCCCCAGATCCCCCCACACCACCGCAGGGGCCTTGGCGCCCCCCTGCCGGTTCGCGGAGTAGATGGCATCCAGCTGCTCCATGCTGATGGAGGTGATCGGGTTGTTCTTGTTCACGAACACGATGTTGGAATCCAGACAGATCGGGATGCGCATGGGCATGTAGCCGAACTTCGTCTGGAAGGCCTTGGTCTCATCCGGGGTGAACTCCCGGGCCGTGATGATCAGCAGGGAGGTTCCCGCGGCGAATTCCTTCGCCGCATCCTTGGTGAGCTTGGGGCGGAAGATCAGGTTGGATTCGGGATGGAACTTCTTGAAGCTGGCGGCCCACTCTTCTCCAAGGTCGGCAAGCGCATCCGTGCCAATGAGATCAACGGGACCCTTCACCGCGGCCGCCGGCTGGTAGCGGGGGATGGAGGTGGGCACCTTCGCCCGGGTCTGGGCCGACTGGGCCTGCAAGAATCCGAAGCAGGACATCCCGGCCGCTAGGATCAGGTTCGATGCCAGGTGGATGCGGTTCGTTCCCATAGGGATCCCTCGATCAGGTGTTGAGAATGGTCGGAGCCTGCACGCTTTCCGTTCCTCTGAACTTGCGATGGAGCAGGTGGAAGAGAAGGGTGCAACATAAATGCCCTATAGGTCATAATATCTATCCACCCCCAGGCCGCCTGCCCCCACCGCTGAAAGGTGACCTGGATCACTTGGACCTCTGAAAAGACCAATCCACCTTCATCTCCGCTGTCCCGAAAAGTGATCCCCCCGACGAGGGAATCCCCTTTCCGAATGGCGCTCGCATCCAACGGCCCCAAGGGATCTGCCATGACGCGCACCCACCTCCTCGCCACCCTCCTCCTCGGATGCCTCTGGGCCTCGACCACGCTGGCCCAGGAGGCCAAGACGCACAAGCTCACGCCCCTCCATACCAAGGCGGGCGTCCATTGCTTCGACTGCCACAAAGAGGAGAAGCCCACCAAGAAGGCTGTGGCTTCGGAGTCCTGCATGGCCTGCCACGGGGACTATCCGGCCATGAAAGCCCTGACGAAGGACGCCAAGCCCAACCCCCACGATTCCCACGAGGGCGAGATCGCCTGCACCGAGTGCCACCGGCAGCATGTGCCCCCCGTGGTGAAATGCCTCGAATGCCACCAGGGCAAGTTCAAGTTCAATATGAAGTAGGACTGTTTAGTCCCGGCGCGACCTGGGGCTGAGCACGATAGCCGCGGCCACCTGGTCCGGCGGCAGTTCCTCCAGGCATTGCCGTCGCTGGCAGGCCCGCTCGCGGCAGGGCGAGCAGCTGATGCCCGTGCGGAGGATCTGCCCTGCGCCTGCCGGCAACCCAGCCACCACCGGGTCGCTGGAGCCGTAGAGGCCCAGGGCCGGAACACCGAGCACCACCGCCAGGTGCAGAAGCCCGGTGTCCGGCGCCACCACCTGGTCCGCCTGGCGCAACGCCGACGCCAGTTGCCAGAACCCCAGGCGCGGCAGGGCGGCCACGCCCGTGGCCCCCGGCAACCAGCCGCGCAGCTCCTCCTCCTCGGGCCCCAGCGACCAGCGCAGGTCGCAGCGGTCCTTCAGCAGGTGGGCCAGGGTGATCCAGTGATGCAGGGGCCAGCGCTTGATGGCCCCCCGGCGGGAGGCGCCGGGCACCAACACCAGGCGGGGTTTTGAAGCCTGCGTCCAGATGGCTCCGGGGTCCGGCAGCTCCACCCGCTCCAGGACCGGCCGGAAGCGCCCAAGGCCCGGGATGCCCCGGCTCCGGCCGAAGGCCTCCGCCAATCCCAGCGCCTGGTCGTACCGGGTCTGGTGCCGGAAAGCCAACGGCTGGGTCTGGAGGGAGCCCGCGAATTCCTTGGTCACCCCATCGCCCCAGCGCTCAGGCACAGCGGCCAGCCTCGGGATCAGCGCCGCCTTGAGGATGCCGTGGAAATCCAGGCTGGCCCCGGCGTCTTCGATGAGACCCGCCACCCGCTTCAGTTCCGCCAGGGCCACCAACGGGTTCGACAGCCGCTTCCGCCGCACCAGCACAGGCTCCAGCCAGGGCAGGGGCTCCAGGAGGAAAGCATGGCGATCCTCCACCACGGCCCTGAACCGGCCCTCTGGGAAGGCTTCGCGCAGGTTCGCCCAGGCGGGCAGGACGCGGAGGATGTCGCCGAGGGCGGAGAGGCGGAGCAGAACCAGATCCATCCCTCCATCCTATTTCGTTACGCTGGAGGCATGAGCATGAAGCAGGAGCGAAGCGCCACTTTGGCGGAGCCCGCAGGACCTGGTACAGGAGGTGCCGCGCCCTTCGCCAAGGATCAATCCAAGAATCCCCCGCCCACGAATTGGCTGGATCGCCTGTTGCGCCGGTTCTCCCGCATCGCCTATGGGCTCGCGGTCCTGCTGATGTACACCCTGGCGTCCACCGCGCTGGGCCTGGCCCTGGCCCCGGCCCTGTGGATCTGGCCCTTCTTCCACCGCTGGTCGGCGGGGCTCCCGGGGCCCCTGCCCTGGATCCTGTCCGGGTTCGCTCTGGCCCTCTGCTTCTTCTTGTTCGGCCTCGCCCTGCTGGTGGTGATCCCCTTCTACAACTGGGCGCTGCCCACCCGGGTGAAACCCTTCAAGGGTGGCTACTACACCCTGCACGCCCTGCCCTGGTTCCTCCACAACGGGCTCTTCTACCTCGTGCGGTTCACCTTCCTGCCCTTTGTCACCCTCACGCCCTTCGGCGTCTGGTTCCTCAAGGCCATGGGCATGAAGATCGGCCGCCATGCCTTCATCAACACCGAATACATCAGCGATCCCCAGCTCATCACCGTGGGCGATGACGCGGCCCTCGGCGGCAGCGTGCGCATCTTCGCCCACTATGGGGGCGGCGGAAATCTCGTCATCGCCCCCGTGGTGGTGGGCCACCGGGCCACCCTGGGCCTGGCCTGTTGCGTCATGGGGGATGTGATCATCGGAGACGACGCCACGATCCTTCCGGAGAGCGTGGTGCTGCCGGGCAGCCGGGTCGGGGCCGGGGAGACCTGGGGCGGCGTCCCCGCGCGAAGGATCGACCGCGAGGAGATGGACCGCATCAAG